>CAIRFY010000612.1 GCA_903877945.1 uncultured Oscillochloris sp.
CGTGAGGGAGAGGGGCTGGGGGTGAGGGCCGGAGGGTGACTTTGCATCAGCCCTGGCAACCATAACGCTCTCCCATCGGCACCGGTGTATAATGGCCGACAGTGTGTCGCGTTCGATGGGAGACAGCTTTCTATGGTAGAGATCACCGGCCCCGTGCGGGTGCGCTTCGCGCCGAGCCCCACCGGCTTCCTGCACATCGGCGGGGTACGTACGGCCTTGTTCAACTGGCTCTTCGCCCGCCATTATGGCGGCCAGTTTATTCTGCGGATTGAGGACACCGACGAGAAGCGCTTCGTCCAAGACGCTGCCGATGATATTATGTCCTCCATGCGCTGGGTCGGTATTAATTGGGACGAAGGCCCCGACATCGGTGGCCCTCACGTGCCCTACGTGCAGTCCGAGCGCAAGGCTCTCGGCATCTACCAGCGCCCCGCCGACAACCTGGTGGCATCGGGTCACGCCTACAAGTGCTTCGTCACTCCCGAGGAGGAGGAGGCCATGCGCGCCGCCTGGGCCGCTAAGGGCGAACGCCCCGAGCGCTTCCGCTTCCGTGGCCCCGAGCGCGACTGGACGCCCGCCCAGGTGGCCGAGGCCGAGGCCAGCGGCAAGCCTTTTACCATCCGCCTGAAGGTGCCCTTTGACGGCGCGACCAGCTTCAGCGACCTCGTTCGTGGCGGTGACCAGATTACGATCAGTAATGCCGACCTCTACGACCTGGTGCTACTGAAGACCAGCGGCATGCCCACGTACCACCTGGCGCACTTGGTCGATGACCATATCATGGGCGTCACCCACGTCATTCGTGGCGAGGAGTGGGTACCCAGCGCACCCTACCACATTATGCTCTACCATGCGTTCGGCTGGCAGATGCCCACCTTCGCCCACGTGCCCAACATCCTACGCCAAGACGGTAAGGGTAAGCTCTCCAAGCGCAAGGACGATGTCTCGACCAACCGCTTCTGGGAGCGCGGCTACTTGCCCGAGGCCATGTTCAACTACCTATCGCTCCAGGGCTGGAGCTACGACGATAAGACCGAGATTATGAGCCGCGAGGAGATCGTCGAGCGATTCACGATTGATCGCGTACAGGCGTCGCCAGCCCGCTGGAACCCCGATAAATTGAAGGACATGAACGGCATCTACATCCGCAGCCTGCCGTCCGCCGATGTGGCCGCGCAGTTGATGCCCTACATGGTTAAGGCGAACATGATCGCCGATCCGCCGCAGCCAGAGGATCACCGCTACCTGGCACAGCTCACCCCGCTGATCCACGAGCGGCTGGAGGAGCTACAGCAGGCTCCCGAAATGCTGGCCTTCTTCTTCCATGACGTGACCACCTACGAGCCAAAGCTGCTCATCCAGAAGCAGATGGACGCCGCACGTAGCATCGATATGCTGCGGGCCGCTCACGCCGCCCTGAACAGCATCGAGATTTGGACGATCAGCGAGATTGAGGAGCGGCTGCGCGCCCTCGTCACGAGCCTGGGAGTCAAGCCGGGGCAACTCTTCGGCACCATCCGCGTGGCCGTCAGCGGGCGCACGGTCGCCCCGCCGCTCTTTGACACCATGGCCGCCCTCGGACGCGAGCGATCCCTAAGCCGGATCGCCGCCGCCGCCGTGTCGCTGGAGTAACCACTCACACAACGAATCTCTTGCCGGGCAGCTCTCACCCCCAGCCCCTCTCCCGCTCAGGGAGAGGGGGCTGGGGGGTGAGGGCTGAGCGGCGAGAAATTCGTTATGTGAAAGGTATTGAACCTAGGACTTATCCGCGCTCCTTGGGCCGCATGGAGGCTGGGCTTGAATCAGATCCGCCGATACGTCGCTGCCCTGGGTATCTTAGTCGCACTGCTGATCGTTTTTCTGATCGCCCCACAGCTACCTCTGCGCTATCTGATCGATGCCGGGTATGAAGAAGGCGTGGGCAGTGACCTACCCTTCCTCCAGGGGTTCAACACTGCCGAGTCCGACATTCACGGTAGCTACCGCTGGACTGCCGACGGGGCCGTGATCCGCGTGCCGGGGGTAGGCGTGCGGCCACTGACCCTGCGGCTACGCTTCATTCCGGTGAGCGCCGCCGTGATGTCCGTTGGCCCCCATTCAATCAGCGTCTATGCCGACGGGCGGCCCCTGGCGACCCTGCCGGTGATTGCGGCTGGATCGACGCAGACCATCCTTGTGCCACCTCCAGCCAGCGGTGCCCTAGAGATCACGCTGCACACGGCAACCTTTAGCCCGCCAGGAGATGATCGCAGCCTGGGGACGCCCCTAGACTCCGTTGGCGTGTTCACGCTGCCCGGCGGATTGGCGGCACCGGACTGGTCGGCAACCCTGGCCTGGCTCGGCGCGGCGGCTCTGGCCTGGTTGACTCTGCGCCATGCGCTAGGGGCAGATGCCCCGGCGCGGCGTCTTTACGCGGCGTTTGCGGGACTGGTTGGCTTGGCGGCGATCCTCGACCCGCCGCATTGGGCTGCGGGAGCCAACGCCGCCCTGATCGCGGCTGCCCTGTCCTACCCGCTGGCGGTCGGCCTGCGCGCTGACCTACCGGCCCTGGCCCGCCGACTGGGTATTCCCCTCGATGCGCCGGGGCGGAGTTGGCTCAGCACCCTTTGTGTGATCGCCTTCGCCATGCGCTACGGGGGGCGACTCTACCCCGACTCGATGCCCGGCGACATCGGATTCCACACCAACCGGTTTCATGACGCGGTCTTGGGCCTCATTTTTATCCTCTCGAAGAACCGTGGGGTCGATTTCCCGTACCCGCCGGGGCCGTACCTGGTGATCGCCCCCCTCACCCTGCTTGGCCTAAGCCCCAGCACGATCTTGCCGTTTGGCGCAGCCCTAGCCGACGCCCTGGGGGCGGCGGTGGTCTACGCCATTGCCAGCCGGGTGATGAGCATGCGCGCCGCCCTGCTGGCCGCAGCGATCTACGTGTTTACGGCGGCCACGTTCATGACTACTTGGTGGTCGTTCGATACCCACATCTACACCCAGTTCTTCCACCTACTGACCATCGCAGCCCTCTGCTGGGCGATGGAGGCGTGGCAATGTGATGATCGGCGGCGACAGATCGCCTGGGGTGCAACCGTGTTCGTACTCCTCAGCCTGGTGTTCCTGGGGCACTTCGGGTTCCTGATCAACACGGCCCTGATGGTGGGCATGCTAACGGCGATCACCTGGCTAATGAGCTGGTGTGGCGCGGCGTGGGCGCGGGCAACGCGCTGGCCCCTGAGCCTGGCACTCGGCGGCGCTGTGATCGTCGCCGGAGTCTTCTTCTACAGCGCCTACATCCCGCTGTTCCTGAGCCAGATCGCGACGGCCAGGGCGGGCGGGCTCAGTGCGGTTGCCGGGCGCGACCCGGTGAGCCGGGCGGTGATGTGGAACACGCTCTGGCGGAACGGGCTGATCACCCACTTCGGGATTTTCCCCATCCCCCTAGCCCTAGGCGGGATCTGGGTACTCGCGCAGAGCAGTCGGTCAGAGGGCCAGGGGCTTAGCCGCCGCCAGGTGGTGTTGGCGCTGATGCTGGGCAGCCTAGCCGTGTCCATCTGCTTTGCCGTGTTGCCCTTCATCACCCTCGCCACCAACAGCCCACGCTGGCTGATGTTTCTGGCCTGGGTGGTGGCCCTGGGTACGGCAATAGCCACCGAGGCCATCTGGAAGCGTGGGTGGGTCGGGCGGATCGCGGCCCTGGCCATGGGTGCCGTCGTGCTGGCCAACACCGTCTGGATCTGGCTCGCGCCGATGCTCTGGCGCATCCGCCCGCCCGAGCCATTTTAGGCAAGGTTTCAGAACAGCTTTACAGTTTGGCGATGAGGCGAGGACGCGAGGGAATCTGTCGCCGCGCAGCCCTCACCCCCTGCCCCTCTCCCTCACAGGGAGAGGGGCAGGGGGTGAGGGGCAAGGTCGGCACGAAATCGGCTTATTCGAAAAGTATTGGTCCTAGAACGGAATATCGTCGTCGTCATTGATCGGCTGGGGCCGGTTGCGGTCGGGCGGACGGGCCGGGGCGCGGTTGCTAGCCGGGGCCGGGGCGCGGCTGGCGTTGTTCGCTGGGGCCGGGGCGCGCCGGGCGGGCGGGGAATTCGTCTCCGTCGGCGGATCGTCATGCCCCTCGAACTCGCCCTCGACATCTGGTGCCTGCCCGCGATCATTGCGAGACGACAGCATAATCATATCCTGGGCGATGACTTCACTGGTGTAGCGATCCTGGCCGTCCCGATCTGTCCACTTGCGTGTCTGGAGGCGACCCTCGACATAGACCCGCGAACCCTTGGTGAGGTACTGGTTGCAGATCTCACCCAGCTTGTCCCACGCGACGACGCGAAACCACTCGGTGTCGTCGTGCTGGTTCCCCTCCTTGTCCTTCCAGCTACGACCGCTTGCAACACGAAACGTCGTCACCGCGCTGCCAGTGGATGTGTAGCGCATCTCGGGATCGGCACCGAGGTACCCGGTCATCTGCACCTTGTTTAAGTCCTTGGCCATGATCTCCTCCTCGTTGTTGTATGTGTTCGTCCCGTCCGTCGTGATCTTCCGAGAGAACTATTGTGCGTATTTTAGCATGGAACAATCTGCGTGTCAAGGACTTTTTATGCCCCCTGACGCACAGGTCGGGCTATCACGAGAGGCCAATATCGAAGCCAACGTCCAAGTCACGCTTGGCATAGCGCCGGAAGGCCAGGATGGTCTTTGTACCGGTTACACCGCCGATCTGGGCGATCCCGCTCGGCACCGACTCGTCGAGTGAGTCGTACTCGCTCACCCGCAACAGGGCGATAATATCAAACTCGCCCGTTACCGAGTAGACCTCGGCCACATTCGGCAGTTCGGCCACGGCCTGAGCCACCTCGCTGATCCGCCGGGCCTCGCAGGTGATCATCACAAACGCTGTGAGCATGGTTTCTCCTTAACAGGGTGCCTCGCCATTGGGGATGTTGCCGGTCAGGGCGACGACAGCACGGATAGTGATTGTACGCCTTTTGTCAACTTAGGCATGTTTCAAAATGGGTACATTCAGCTTTACAGTCTTGCGATGAGGCGATGAGGCGATGAGGCGATACGGAACGCCTCACCGCGTCATCGTTTCATCGCTGAACTGTCAAGCTAGATTGAAACATGTCTAAGGCATGTTTCAAAATGGGTACATTCAGCTTTACAGTCTTGCGATGAGGCGATGAGGCGATGAGGCGATACGGAGCGCCTCACCGCCTC
>CAIRFY010000613.1 GCA_903877945.1 uncultured Oscillochloris sp.
GACAAACGGGACGGTGGCCTTCGCCGCCGGGGCGACGAGCGTCAACCTGCCAGTGACGGTCAACGGCGATGTAGTCCCGGAGCCAGACGAGACGTTCAGTATCACGCTGGGTGGTGCGATTAGCGCGGGGCTCAGCGGTACTGGAACGATCACCAACGATGACTCCATCAAACTCACAATCACTGATGTGGCGATCAATGAGGGAGGCACGGGTACCACCACCGCGTTCACCTTCACCGTGAGCCTGGATTACCCCGCCGATGTTCCGGTAAGCGTGAACTACACGACGGCCAACCTGACGGCCACGGCGGGCAGCGACTACGCCACGACGAGCGGCACCCTCACCATCCCGATAATCCCGACTGGCAACACAACCGGCACAATCACCGTGAATGTGACCGGCGACGCCACCCCTGAGCCGAATGAGGTCTTCGCCGTGCTGCTGTCGAACGCGACAAATGTCGGCGGGACGATCCCGGTGGTAATTGCCGACAACCAGGGTCTGGGCACGATCCTGAACGACGACGTAGCGATACCGACGGTGGGCTTTAGCACACTCACGTATAGCGTGGGCGAGGCCGACCCCAACGCGGTGCTGCGGGTGCGCCTGAGCATGCCGGCTCCTGGTGCAATCAGCGTGCCGTATACGTTGGCCGATGGCACAGCGACGTCAGTTGCGCCGAATATTGACTACACCAATACGGGGGGTACGCTAAACTTCACCACCGGCCAGATCGAGCAAACGATCTCGGTGCCGATCACCAATGACCTCATCGCCGAGCCAGACGAGATCTTCAGCGTGACCCTCGGGGCACCGACAGGTGCGACTCTTGATCTGGCCATGACAACCGCCACCGTCGCGATCATTGATGATGACACGGTGTCGCGGATCACGCAGGCAAACTTTATGCAGACTGCCGGGCCGAACTACAACCCGAACGGGTGGAACTACTACCCAGTTCCCAGCTTGGGCAATACCTACAACTACCTGCGGATCGACGTGCCCTGCGTGACCGGCAGCCCAGCCGTCCAGATTGACCTGTTTGACGCAGGGCTTAACACGACGTCGGCGCGGGATCAGATCAACGGTGGTGCCGATAACACGACCTTCACGCTCTACCAGATGCCCACCGGCTGGAGCTACGTCAGTAGCCTCAGCCTGCCCGCGCCGCTTGCTCCGAGTTTGAGTACGGTCACCTACCTGCCCAATAGTGTGCCGGGCACCGGCTGGACGACGATGACGACAACATCGGGCTGCGGTATCTACCTGCTGCGGGCGGAGACACAGACCAATGACGTGAATAGCTGGGGCATCAGCGTGGGCTGGGCAGCGGCGGCAGCGGGATCGGCACCGAGCGACCGTGACGGGATCGCGGGGAACGGCGATGAGATCAGCGTCGGTATGCAGCAGATATCTCTGCTCTACGTCACAGGGGTGGCGTACCAATGCACAACCCTCTATGAGTACGTGCGTCCGGGCCAGTCTCAGGCGACCTTCAACAACTACGACCTAGATGACCCCTGGATGAACCCAATCGTGACGTACTATCGGCCAAGCGACAGCTACGATCCGCAGGCCATAACCGGCGGATTGTCGGGGACATTATCGGCCAACGGCGTATGGAACGGGACGGGCGGGACGATTGACACCCGAGTCGGCGACTCTTATTCGAACCCAGAGTCAGGCTGGTGGCGCATTGTCACCTGCACGAATACCGCCCAAAACCAGTACATCCAGGAGGGCCAGACCAGCCAAGCCAGCTATATCGCGCAGCCAGGCACTCCGGCGCTCGATCTGAGCTTGACCCCGAGTGCAGCTACAGTGCCGGTAGGTGGAACCCTGACCTTCACGGCGAACTACACGAACACATCGAGCGGGATCACGGCGGGGGCGGCGATCAACACCACCTTCAGCGTTACCCTGCCGAGCGACCTGACCTATGTACCAGGGAGCTGTATTGGCGCTGTCTCCTGCGTGCTGTCCGGCAGCACCCTGACGATCACGGTGCCTACCGTTGTCGCCGGGGCAACGGGCAACGTGACGTTCAGAACCACCGCAGGTACGACCTCCGGCATCCTGGTTGGGCTAACCCTACAGGCAGACTATAACGATGTGCTGGGCAACCCCTTTGTGGGCAGTACGGGGACGATGGTTAGAATTCAATAAAGGCAATACCCCCAGCCCTCACCCCCCAGCCCCCTCTCCCTGAACGGGAGTGGGGGAGTCGGATGCGTCCTGTTGCAGAATCTCCCCTCTCCCCGTGAGGGAGAGGGGCTGGGGGTGAGGGGGCAAGGTCGGCAACGGACTCCTTATTCGAAACGTATTCGGTTTAGATGTAGCCCACAATCTGCCCCTACGCGATCACGGTACCCTGGCCAGCCATAGCCCGCGATACACAACCGGCGGCGCGGGCGTCGCCCAGGATGACGCGGCCTACTCCTTGGGCGAGAGCCTCCTGGGCACCGAGGACTTTCTTCTTCATGCGGCCCTCGGCGAAGCCCATGTAGGAGTCAACCGCATCGCGTGGGATGTGGGTGATCAGCGAGGACTCGTCGGGGAAGGCGCGTAAGAGGCCGGGTACATTCGAGAGCAGCAGGAGTGTGTCGGCACCTAGAGCCGCCGCAATCGCCCCCGCCGCCCTGTCCCCGTCCACATTCAGCGCCTCGCCCTGCTCCGAGCAGACCAGCGGGGCCACCACCGGTAGGTAGCCCGCGTCGAGCAACATGCGCAGCAGCCCGGCGTTCACGCTCTCAATCGTCCCCGTCCAGTCATCGCGCAGCAGTTTCTGCCTGCCGTCCTCGACAACGCGGATGGTTGACTTACGCTTGCCCGCTAGGATGCGCCCGTCAAGCCCGCTCAGGCCGACGGCGTTCACCCCACGGGCCTGGAGCCGCTCGACTAGGCTCTTGTTCACCAGCCCGCCCGCCGCCATCATAAATAGCTCCAGGGTGCGCCGGTCGGTGTAGCGGCTGGTGTAGCCGCTGGGCGAGGTGACGAAGCGCGGCGGGTGACCGAGAGCCTCGCCCAGCCGGTTCGTCTCGTCGGAGCCGCCGTGAACGAGCACCACTGGCCCGCCCGCCTCACCCCGCGCTGCCAGATCGTCGCACAGGGCGTCGTAGTTGTTCCCGGCGCTGCCGCCGACCTTGATCACGAGCATGTTTTTATCCTTTTCTCACCATGGTGTGGTACAACCCGGTATTCCTATCTTTCTGCAATCATACACGAGGTAGAGACATGCTCCGAGTCCCTGCGCTGCGGCATCTGGCAGCAATTATTCCACTTCTGGCGGTTGCCCTGGCCGGGTGCGCTGATGCCCGCGATATGTCGAGATTGCCCACTGCCGCCCCGATGATCCCGGTCGCCGAGGCCGCCGCCGCGCCAACATCCACCCAGTCTCCCACCGCCACCCTGGTTTTGCCAACATTGACGCCTGTGCCGCCAACGGTCACGCC
>CAIRFY010000614.1 GCA_903877945.1 uncultured Oscillochloris sp.
ATAGAGCGTTACCTGGTCGCCGCCGTTGCTGGAACACAGGAGGTCGTGTACGCTCTGCATGCACTGCACATTGCTCTCGTGATCCTGGCTGCGCGGCAGGTGGAGTTTCAGGGTGCGCCCGTTGAACGTCGGCGCTGAGAATGTCTCGGCGCTGGCGGGGGTGGGTGCGCTCTTTGTCGGAGCCTTGCCATGTCCATGGCCGTTGCCATGACCGTTGCCGTTGCCGTTGCCGTTGCTCAGCCTCACCGGGCCTCTGGACTGAATCACCGATACCGGCGCGGCGGGCGGCGGCACGGACGAGGGTGGCGAGGGAGGGGATGCGGGTTGGCGGGGCTGAGCGATGGTGGGAGGCACTATCATCTGAGGTTTCATCTCCGGCTCTCTGTCGTTTATCGCCTGTCCCCGATCTCCGATCCCCGGCTCCGTCATCTCTCCGATGTCCTCTAGATCCATCTCTGCCTCCATCGCCGCCGGGGCCAGGGATGCCTCCACTGCCTCCACGGCGTCCACCACCAACTGCGGGCTGTCGCGCCGGTTGTCCACTTTGGCCGTCATCTTCAGCACTGCGTCGTTCTGGAGCAGGTCGCCGCACTTGGCCAGGCTCCTGGGGAAGACCACAATCTCGATGGTGCTGGTCATATCCTCCAGCATACCCACCAGCATGGCATCGCCCTTCTTGGTGCTGATCCGGCGCACGCCGCTAAGCAGTCCCACGAAGGTCAGCGACTTGCCAATATGCTCGTCGGTGATGTCGCCCAACTCGGTCACGCCACGCATATCAACGCCCTCAAGCGACTTCATCACCGGATCTTCGGAGACATTCAGGCCGAGCAGTTCCTTCTCCCAGAGCAACTCCTCCTTGTTATCGGCGGGGGTGTTCTGGATCGTCGGCATGGGGACACGTGAGACGTTCAGGCTCGTGCTGCCGCCGGTACTCTCGCCAAACATATCGAAGAGGCTGGACTGACCGACATCGCGGGCTTTCTGGGCGTCGATCCCGGCGTTCATCGCTTGATCGAGGATGGCCAGCTTCTGGCGGCGTGTGCCGGGCAGGCTCTCCATCGCCCCGGCCTTGACCAGGCTCTCCAACACACGCTTGTTCAGGGCGTTGCGGTCAACCCGACCACACAGTTCCTCAAGCGAGGTAAAATCGCCGCCCTCCTCGCGGGCCTTAATAATCGCCTCGACCGGCCCTTCGCCCACGTTCTTGATCGCGGCCATGCCGAAGCGAATAGCCCGGTTATAGCGCACTCCAGCGGGCAGATTGCCGATGATCGGCTCGATCTCGAAGCCCTTGGGCGACCGGTTCACATCCGGGCTAAGTACCTGTACGCCCAGGCGGCGCGTCTCCAGGGCGCTCTTGGCCACGTCCTCCGTCACCCCGCCTGAGCCGGTCAGCACGGCCGCCATATACTCCACCGGGTAATTCACCTTGAGCCAGGCCGTTTGGTAGCTGAGCAGCCCGTAGAGCGTGGCGTGGGGCCGGTTGAAGGAGTAACCGGCGAAAGGCAGGATCAGCTCCCAGATCTGATCGGCCACATCCTGGCTGATACCCTTTTTCTGGCAGCCCTCCTTGAAGATCGCCCCGTTCTGGGCCATCAGCGCGCGATCCTTCTTGCTGATCGCTTTGATTACGATGTAGGCTTGGCCCAAGGTGTAGTCGGCCACCGTCTGGAGCAACTGCATGATCTGCTCCTGGTAGACGATCACGCCGTAGGTGTCCTCTAGGATGGGCTTGAGGATGGGATGCAAGTAGTGGATGCTGGACGGGTTATTCTTGCCCTGGATGTAGGACGGGATCTGCTCCAGTGGGCCGGGCCGGTAGAGCGCCACCATCGCGTAGATGTCATCGACGCGGGTGGGCCGTAGCTGGATGAGGTAGCGGGTCATCCCCGCCGACTCCATCTGGAAGACGTTCTTGGTCTCGCCACGCCCGAGCGACTCGAAGGTCTTGGGGTCGTCGGTGGGGATGTCGGTCAGTTCTAGCTTCTGGCCGGTGGTGCGCTCGATGTAGCGCAACGCCTCAGCCACCGCCGAGAGATTGGTCAGGCCCAGGATGTCCATCTTGAGCAGGCCCATCTTGGCCAAAGTCGGCCCCTCAAACGAGGCCATCACGCCATGCTCGTCCTTGGTGGTGTGCTGGAGCGGCACCATCTCCTCCAGGGGCGTGCGGCTGACCACCACACCGCAGGCGTGGGTGCCGACGTTGCGCATGCGCCCCTCGACCTTCTGCGCCCAGTCGATCACCTCGGCCAGGTGCGGCTGAGTCTCGTGGATCTGCTTGAGCTCGGGCACCTTCTCTAGAGCCTGGGCAATGGTGATGCCCACCGGCAGGCCGGGGATGAGCTTGGCGACCCGATCCATCTCCGAGAGTTCGACGCCCAGGACGCGGCCCATGTCGCGCAGGGCCGCCTTGGCCCCTAGGGTGCCGTAGGTGATGATCTGGGCCACGTTCTCGCGACCGTACTTGCCCGCGATATAGTCGAGGATCATGCTGCGCCGCGAGTCGGCAAAGTCAATGTCGATGTCGGGCATCTCCAGGCGCTCGCGGGAGAGAAAACGCTCGAAGATCAGCTTGTTCTTTACCGGGTCTACGTCGGTGATGCCCAGGCAGTAGAGTACCAGGGACGCCCCAGCCGAGCCACGCGGCAGGCAGGGGATGCCGCGTGAGCGTGCGTATTTCACATAATCCCAGACGATCAGCATGTAGTCGGGGAAGCCGGTGGCGTTGATCACGTCCAGTTCATCCGCAAGGCGGGCGATGTAGGTAGCGGGCGGGTTGCCCGCAAACTTCTTCATCAGCCCCTCCTCGCAGATCAGTTTGAGGTAGGAGGCGGCGTCGTGGCCCTCGGGCAGGTCGAACTGCGGCAACTGGACGCGCCCGAAGTCCAGCTTGAGGTTACACATGTCGGCGATGCGCCGGGTGTTTTCCATGGGCGCGGTGCCGTAACGCTGGAACTTCTGCCACATCTCCTCGCCGGACATAATGTGGTAGCTGTCGTCCATCATGAAGCCCTTGCCGCAGAACTCCTTGTAGGTCAGGTTCATGCCCATCGACATAACCATATGCTGCGTCCGCATGTCCTCGCGGCGCACAAAATGGGTGTCGTTGGTGACGACCATAGGGATGCCCAGTTCGCTGCCGATCCGCACCAACTCATCGTTGATGCCCTCCAGTTCGGGGGTGTTCTCGTGAAGCTGAAGCTCCAGGAAATAGTTCTCGGCCCCGAGCAGATCGCGGTAGTAGGCGGCGTGTTCCACGGCCTGCTTGCGCTGCTGGGCAGTCAGGCTCTGGATGACCTCACCAGCGATGCACGAGGACGTGACAACCAGACCCTCGTGGTGCTGCTCCAGCAGGGCGCGGTCGATGCGCGGGCGGGCGAAAATCCCCTTGCCCATGCCGTCGAGGTGGGCGCGGCTGGTCAGCTTAACCAGGTTGCGGTAGCCGACCGCGTCTTTGGCCAGGAGCAGCAGGTGGTAGTAGTTCTTACCGCCACGGGTCATCGCATCGCTGCGCGATCCCGGAGCCATATAGGCTTCCATACCGATGATCGGCTTGATCCCGGCCTTCTTGGCGGCGTCGTAGAACTCCATTGCCCCGTACATCACGCCGTGGTCGGTCAGGGCAATGCTATCCATACCGAGTTCACCGGCCCGCGCCGCAATCGCCTTCGTCGATGCGTAGCCGTCGAGGAGGCTGTACTCGGAATGAACGTGCAGATGGGTAAAGTCTTTCATTGGCTCAAATATAGACCACGGGTGTGGGGTCAGATGTGCCCGAACGCATACCCGAAGTATAGGAAACGGTTTACACTCTCATGATGAAGGATATCGCTATTTCAATGCTCTTATGCACAAAGCGTAGGCTAAACATTAGGCTAATTGTTGGGATTTAGGCTTTCTAAACGCCTACGTGTACATAATTGTGCAAAAACCCAACGAGCTTATCCGCTAGTATAGCACAACCATGCCACTGATAAGCTGGGGATAACATGTGCATTTTGTAAGCTGTTTTGTGGATAACTTGGCACGATGGTTTAGATAACGTCACCGTTTGCCCGCTATATCGCTTGCTGATGCGCCGAACCCGTTGCTTGTTCCCTCTCGCCTCCTCGCGTCAACAAACCCGGCACGGATCTCCCGTGAGCTATACTCGTTCAGATCCAGCGTTTCTCGCTTGACAGTCTTACGGTAAGCAGTCAGGATGTGCGCGGGGCGACCATCAGTGCATCCGCTGCGATCTCGCGGACGTATAACCATAGAGAAAGGAGTCCGCCTCCTATGACAATCCCAGCACAGCAGGGTGTGCATCCACGCCTTGGAGTCGCATCGACCGATGTGTGTGACTGCACCGTGATCGTCCCTACCTATAACGAAGCCGACAACATTGGCCAGCTCATCCCGCAGATCCTCGCTGTCCCACGCTGTCGCGTCCTCGTGGTAGATGACGGTTCGCCGGATGGAACCGGTACCCTGGTGGAGCGCATGACCCGCGATGATCCGCGCATCGGGCTACTCGCCCGCCCCGGCAAACTCGGCCTCGGCACCGCATACATCGCCGGTTTTCGCCGCGCTCTGGTCGAGGGTGCCCAGTTGATTGTCGAGATGGACGCCGATTTCTCTCACGACCCGCGCTACCTCCCGGCGCTGATCGCCGCTGCGAGTACCTACGACCTCGTGCTGGGGTCGCGCTACGTGCGTGGCGGCGGCACCACGGACTGGGGGTTCAGCCGTAAACTGATCAGTCGGGGCGGTAATCTCTATGCCGGGATAATCCTCGGCCTATCTGTGGCCGACAGCACCGGCGGATTTCGCTGCTACCGGCGCAGCCTACTTGAGTCCATCAACCTGGACGCGGTGCGCTCCAACGGATACGCCTTCCAGGTCGAGATGGTCTACCGTGCCAAAGCCGTTGGCGCTCGCATCGGCGAGGTGCCGATTATGTTCCCCGACCGCCGCGTCGGCAAGTCGAAGATGTCGCGCCGAATTGTGCTTGAGGCTCTGGTGAATGTCTGGCGGCTCAGGTTTGGACTGATCTAGCCCCAATACTGTTCGAATAAGCCAACCGTGCCCCCTCACCCCCTGCCCCTCTCCCTACATGGGGAGAGGGGAGATTCCGCACCAGGACGCATCCGACTCCCCCTCTCCCGCTCAGGGAGAGGGGGCTGGGGGGTGAGGGCTGAGCGGCGGCAGATCCCTTAAAAGTATTAGATCTAGACCACTTGCATGTTGCAGCGCAGCCGTGCGGATCATATAATGGCGTCAGTGATCGATACTAGCCCGTAGGCTAGGGTATAGAGGGGTGTAACGTGGCAGGCGACGACCTCATACAGAAGATCGAGCGGGTTCGCGATACCTATCGTGAGGAGCAGGATCGTACTCGTCGCGAGATCAGCGAGGTGGAAGTTCTGGTGCGCCAGGGCAGCGGCGAGGTGGAGAAGCTCGGCCAGCGCGAACTCTCGGTTTCGAACCGCGTGCGCGACCTAGAGGTCAACCTCGACAAATACGGCAAGGAAGAGATCAAGAACTTCTTTGCCGCCGCCCAAGAGGTGCAGATGCGCCTCCAGATTATGCGCGCCCAGTTGGAGCAGGTGCAGTCCCGCCGCGATACGCTCAAGATCCGTCAGAATCAACTCAGCGAAATCGTGGAGTTGCTCGATGATGTTGCAAAAACGATGAGCGGCGGCGGCGCAAGCCACACGAGCGGCGACAGCGAAGGCGATGATACCGCGACGATGATCGCCAATATCATCCAGTCTCAGGAGAACGAGCGCCTACGTATATCGCTTCAGATGCACGACGGCCCGGCCCAGTCGATGAGTAATCTGGTGCTGCGCGCCGAAATCTGCCAGCGCCTGATCGACCGCGACCTTGACCAGGCGCGATCTGAACTGATCGGACTGAAGACCGCGATCAATACCACACTTCAAGATACTCGTCGTTTCATCTTCGATCTGCGGCCGATGACGCTGGATGATCTTGGGCTGGTGCCGACTTTGCGGCGCTATACGATGCAACTGGGAGAAAAAAACGGCCTGGAAATCAACCTGATGATCCAGAATCTGGATCAGCGCCTGCCCAGTCACTATGAGGTGACGATCTTCCGCTTTATCCAGGAGGCTCTCAACAACGTCATCCGCCACGCGAACGCGAAGCAGGTGCGCCTGCTCCTCGACGTGAGTGGCGACACCCTCCAGTTGTTGATCGAAGACGACGGCAGCGGATTCCATGTGAATGATGTACTCGTCAATGCCAATGCCCGTAAAAATATGGGTATCGCCGGTATGCGCCAGCAAGTTGAAGCGCTGCTACGGGGTGAGTTTGGTATCGAGAGCGCAATCGGTCGTGGCACCCGGATCGCGGCCACCATCCCTATGCCCTAAGACAAGGTTCAGAACAGCTTTACAGTTTGCCGTGAACGTAGCGCCGCCTTCCAGGCGGTCAGGAACACCACCGCAGGCGGGAAGCCCGCGCTACGAACGGTAAACCTGAAACCTGGCACCTGAAACCTTGTCTAAGTATCCTCTAAAAACCACGACGTTTCGACATGTGACAGGAGGGGTGGCTCGCGAGTCGCCCCTCCTGTCATGTCGCCACCAGCGGCATATGCAGCAGGTGGTGGGCCACGGGTGGCACAAGCGTGATCTCAAACAACGTCGGCCAGTACTTGCCCGTGACAAACAGACGGTCGCCTGTCGCATCATAAGCGATCCCGTTAAGGACGTCGGCACCCACCTGTTCGGATGGGCTGAGCAACCCGCTTAGGTTCACCGTGCCGATCACATGGCCGGTCGCCGGGTCGATCCGCACGATTGTAGTGGTCATCCAGACATTCGCGAAGACCGATCCGTTGATATACTCCAACTCATTCAGGTTGAGTACCGGGTTCCCGCTCAGCGTCACCTGCACCTGGCGCGTGATCGCCAGCGTGCCGCTCGTGATCGTGGCGGCCGGATCGATGAAGGAGAGCGTGCTCGTGCCGTCGCTCATGATCAACTGCGTGCCGTCGTAGGTCAGACCCCAGCCCTCCATCGCGCACCCCCCGCCGCTCGCCCGTGGGTAGCTGAACTGGCCATACCGGGTGAAGTCGGCCCGGTGGTAGAGCAAGCCCACACAGTTCTGCCAGGTGAGCTGAAAGATCGTGTCGCCCACCGGCGAGATACCTTCGCCATAGAACTGAGCGTTGCCCAGCCCCACCTGCTGAACCACCTGACCGCTGGAGAGGCTCACGTTACGCAGCGAGGACTGGGCGTACTCGCCGGTACTCTCGTAGAGTGTGTTGTCGCCCACATACACCAAACCCTCCGTCCACGCCTTCGTATCGTGGGGGTAGCGCTTCACCACCTGGTAGCCGTAGGTTATTGGCGCGGCCTGGGCTCGTGTGGCGGCATCTGGGGGCGGCGTGCGGGTTGCGGGGATCGTGATCGGCGTAGACAGAATAAGCCCGTTAGTTCTATCCGCCGAGGCGACACCGCAACCGGAGGCGAGGATCGCGACCGCAACCAGGGCCATCCATCGTGTGAGTACCCGTGATTGCATCGACATCGTACACAGCCTACACATAAAGAAAAACAGCCGTGGCATTGTACCCCAAGCCCCAGGCTCGGGCAACCTGCCGTTGCCGGATGATCACCGCTGGTAAGCGAACCATCTCATCGCAGACGGCGCACACGCGCTATGATTCACGGCATAGACAAGGTTTCAGAACAGTTCTACGATGAGGTGAAGATGCGATGAGGCGATACGAGCACGTCCTCGCCTCATTGCGTTCTCGCCTCATCGTAGAACTTTCATGCTTAGGCATGGTTCAAAATGAGCATATTCAGCTTGACAGTCCTGCGATGACGCGACGAAGCGATGAGGCGCTCGTATCAAGTCCTCGCGTCCTCGCCTCGTCGCTGAACTGTCAAGCTAGATTGAAACATGCCTTAGACATG
>CAIRFY010000615.1 GCA_903877945.1 uncultured Oscillochloris sp.
CCTTCTCGCCAACAAGCGACTCTCTATCGTGCGCGGGCATGAGCAAAGTCACCCTCCGGCCCTCACCCCCTGCCCCTCTCCTTCACGGGGAGCGGGGAATTCCGCACCCGGATGCGTCCGTCTCCCCCTCTCCCGCTCCGGGAGAGGGGGCTGGGGGGTGAGGGCTGCCCGGCGATCTCACGACTTTGCACACGCCCTGCTATCGCGCTCGGGCATCCTATGAGATGCCCGAGCGCTGCGTTATGCAGTTCAGGGCGCTACTTCGTACACACAAAGAACCGCCCACGCCCGTCGGCGCGGTAGTCGTAGCTGCTTGCGCCGGCAAGGAGCAGCACATGGTAGCCGGGGGTAATCACCTGGAGGTAGGCCACGCCGGGCTTTGGGCAGCCTAGGGAGCCGTCCGGCCACTCAACGGCCTCGCCCTTCTGCACGATAATCGACGCCGTGTCTACGCCGCTCAGATGGGCAGCGTCGGCGAGAATCTTGGACATCAGATCCGTTGGCACCTCGCCCACCACGGCGGGCGCGGCCTCAGATGTGGGGATGCGGGCGAGGATGGGGGTCGGGCCAGAGGTACGATCTGGCATCTGCACAATCACCGTAGTGCTGCGTGGCACACTATGCTTCTCAGGAGTAACCGTGGCAGCAATAGTCGGGGCTGATGTCTGGGTCGCGCTAGGCACGGCGGCAAGCACAGCAGTGGCGGTAGAGGCGGCAGTGGCGGCAGGCACAGCGGTTGTAAGATCTCCGGCAGAGGTCGGTTTCTCAGTGGGAGCAGCCGACTGAGGGGCAGCGCCGCAGGCCGTGAGGGCCAGCAGCACTAACGTCAGCAGGGTCGTACACATACAGCGCATAGAAGTATCTTTCTTGTCGAAGCGAAGCAGATACCATGGAGACGCCATCTCCACCCCAGCGGTTCCCGAAAAGCATGTGCTATACTACCCGCATAGAGTAGTTGTTTGGTGGGGTTGGCCGACGAAACTGGCTAACCCCACCCGAGAATTACGAACTTTCGGGCATCGGACAGGACACCCAGGGAGATCCGTGGTGAGCCAGACAACTATCTCAATCGTGCTGCCAGTGCGCAACCAAGCTGGCTCCGTGGCATCCAACATTGCCGAGTGCATGGCCGTGGCCGAGCGACACTGCGACGACTACGAGATCATCATCGTGGACGACGGTAGCAGCGACGGCACACGCGAGCAGGTGGATCACCTTGCTGCGGCATACGCCCCAGTGATGGTACTGCACCAGCCCGTACCCCGAGGCTACGCTGCCGCCCTGCGTATGGCCTGGCAGGTCGCCCGTGGCGACTACATCCTCGCCGCGAGCCTCGCCGGCCCAGCGGGTCTCGCCGAACTGCCGCGTCTGCTGGCCGCTCGCGGCGAGAACGCCGTCGTCATCGGCTACCGGGTGCCCGCACCGCGATCCCCGATTACTGCGGCCTATGCTGCCGCCGTGTGCGCCGTCCTTGGCACCAATATGCGTGACCCGGCCCTGCGCCTGGCCCTCTTTCGCGCTGACCTGGCGGGACTCCTGCCCGACAAGGTACCCGACGGGCTGGTTCACCCCGAGATCTATACGCGGGCCAGACGCGCTGGGATGGCGGTGGCCCAGGTGGCGGTGACGGGCCGACGCGGGCGCGATAGCCTCACCGGCACAGCCATGATCGATCTCGTCAACTATAGCCCCCCGAGCGTCAGGAACCCCCAGGGTGCGCTCATGGGTGCCATGACGCTGGCGGTGGCTGGCGGGTTCTGGCTGCTGCGCCGCAGCCGAAAGCCCTAGCGGGCTGCACCTTTGTACAATATTCTATCGTCGTATGCCTATATAGATGTACGGGCGCAGCCCGCTGTGCGCCCTCTACCGAAGGGAAATCCCAATGAGCCAGCCCGAAGACAACAGCAGCGGCAATAAGAATCCAGCCAACATCTCCGAAGAACTGCACGAGCTTGGACAGCAGATCGAACAGGCCGTCCGTAGCGCCCTGGAGACAGAGCGTGCCCAGCAACTTCAGCGTGACATCGCAGCGGGGATGCAGGAGATTGGCTCTCAGATGCAATCGGCCCTGAAGGCCATCCAAGACGATGAGCGGGTCAAGGATCTCGCTGAGCGAGGCCAGCAAGCCCTCAGCCAGGCCCAGCAGAGCCAGGCCGCCAAGGACTTCCAGGAAGCCCTCACCCGTGGCATTTCGCAACTCAACGACCAGATGGCCGCCTTCGTCTCTCGCCTCCAGCACACCAGCGACGACTCGGCAACGACGGGCGAGACGACTCACCTGGACGAGGATAAGTAACCGGCAGGATCATTGCCCTAAAACCAATACTTTACGAATAAGCTGATCTCGCACCGGCCTTGCCCCCTCACCCCCTGCCCCTCTCCCTCACGGGGAGAGGGGAGATTCCGCACCAGGATGCGTCCGACTCCCCCTCTCCGGCTCAGGGAGAGGGGGCTGGGGGGTGAGGGCG
>CAIRFY010000616.1 GCA_903877945.1 uncultured Oscillochloris sp.
CTATAGCAATCCTCTTGGGGTTGTTGTGTGGAGTCAAGGCTTTAGCCGGATAAGGCCGCCTAAAGGCTCGACTCCTTTTCATAACCAATTTAGGATTGCTATATGAGTCCGTCGAGGTCGGCCAGAGACGTGTGGGCGCGGGCGAGGTCAAACCTAGCCCCGAGGCGTTCCAAATGACTGACAGCCTCATTGAGAACTGCGCGGGCATCTTCGGCGATGCCGTGTTTGACATAAAGTTGCCCGAGGGCAATGAGTCCGAGTCCGAGCTGGTAAGCATCGCCGCGCGCTCGGCTGCTGGCGATGGCGGTACGAATGTGTTGCTCAGCCGCGATGGCTTTTCCCTGAAGCTCCTCGATTTCGCTAATTGCCAGCAGACACTCGGTTTCCTGATCCTGTAGGCCGGTCTTCTGAGCTAGGCTGAGAGCCTGGGTAGCCTGGGCGTATCCGCCAACGATGTCACCGCTACGGGCTTGCAGGAGCGCCTGGAGCCAGAAAATCTGGATCGCCTCATCTTCGCCTACAGCGTTGATGCGGGCGTGGGCCTCGCTGAGATGCGCCCTAGCCGCATCAAGATCCCTGCGGATCAGATCGATGTGTACCAGCCCGAGGGTGGCCCGGACGACCGCAAACTCCTCGCCGACTTGGGCGCTCATTCGCCAGCTACGCTCAAGGTCAACTGCCGCCTGATCATGATCACCCACCGCCAAGCGTAGTTGGCCGAGGTTGGCCAAGGTTAGCGCCTGGCCGGGCACGTACCCGATCTCGTCGCGTAGCTGGAGGGTCTCCTCGAAGCTGACGAGGGCGGCGGGCCACTTTCCCTGGGTGTAGTAGAGGCTCCCCAGGTTGTCAAGGGCACCGGCGATCCCTGGTGTGTAGCCGATGCTGCGGTAGATTGCCAGGCTACGCTCGACATAGCCAGCCGCCTCGGCAAGATGATCTTGCTGGTAGTAGACGCCGGCCAGGACTCGAAAGAGACTCGCCAGGGTAATCGGGTCGGTTGATGGATCGGCGGCCTCGGTTGCGCTGACCGCAACCTCGCGGGCCTGGTCGATCTGGCCTTCGCGCAGCCTGATCCAAGCGAGGTGTTCCATCAGCATTTGCCAGGCTGCGGGCGCGTTACGGGAACCCTGCGGGCCGAGGAGTACGAGTCCTGCCTGGACGGTATCGCCCGCAACATCGAGACGGCCCTCGCGGGTACGTACGTCGGCTAGCTCACCGAGAACCGCAACACTGCTCACACGCCATATGTCACGTGGCAGGCCACCCACCAGCAATCGCTCGCGGGCCTCTTCGAGTGCGTCGCCGGCCTCGGCGAAGCTGCCCAGGTATTTCAGGGCGCGCCCCAGCCCGATCCGCGCGCGGACGGCATGTTCGGCGTGGCCCGCCGGGAATTGCTCGATGAGGATGATCGCTTGGCGGTAGATCTGTGCGGCAGTGACACCAGCGAAGCTACGTTCGGCGCGCTCGGCTGCTTCGACCTGGTAGGGGATGGCCAGTTGTGGTGTGGCACTTTCGGCGTACTGATGCGCCAGTACATCAGTGCGCTCGTCGGGTTCCCAGCAACTCTCGGCCATGATCGCTTCGGCAATCAGCGTGTGAATCTGGCGACGATCCCGGCGCAGCATGGTCTCGTAAATCGCGTCCTGGGCCAGAGAGTGCTGGAGGGCGTAGCCGGGTTCTGCGCCTACGATGCGAGTCACGAAGCTGCGATCCTCAAGATCGTGCAGGCGTGCCGTGCTGAGACTATCTGCGCCTCCGTCGAGTCGAACCAGTAGCCGCAGTGGTGCTGCCCGCCCGATCGCTGCCATACGCTGGAGGGTGATACGCATGTCGATTGGGAGCCGGTCGAAGCGGGCCAGGATCAGATCGCGGAGACTAGACGGCACACTGCCCAGGAGTTCACCCGCGTGGGGTGCGACCTCCCAGCCTCGTTCTCCCAGCGATAGCCCACCTTGCTCAATCAGCATACGGATGAGTTCTTCGATATAAAAGGGATTGCCTGTGGATCGTGCAACAATCTGCTCGGCCAGACTATTGTCAGCGTCGGTTGGGCGATGGAGAAGTTCATCGATAAGTGTGTGCCCTTCGTTTTGGCTCAGGGCGCTCAGTCGTACCGCGATAAGCTGAGGCTCCGTGTCAGCGGTCAAGCTACGGGCAAGATCCGTCTCAGAATCACGAGAAATTAACACGAGGGCCAGGTGTGCCTCATGCGTCGTCTCAAGCACATAGCGCAACAACTCGCGGGATGGCTCATCGGCCCAGTGGAGGTCATCGCAGATCAGGGCCAGAGGTGTGGCGCGGGCTTCGGCGAGCAAAGCCTGACGAAAGGCGGTCTGGGTTTGGAGTTGGAGCATGCTTGGGTCGAGGGCCGCCAAGTGCGTCGTTTCGGGATGAAGCTCGGCCTCGCCCATCGCGTGGCGCAGGTAGGGCAAGATCTCGGCGTGGGAGAGCCCACGGCGTTGAAGAAAGGCAATCTGGCGTTCGTCCCGTACGTCGGGCGGGTCGGTCGGCCCGATCCCGATCAGGTCGCGGAGCAGTTCACCCGCCAGCCAGAGCGGGGTGTGGCGGGTGTGCGAGCGACATGCAGCCTGAACGCAGCGGATGTTCATGTCGGCGAGCGAAAGACGCAACTCGGTGACAAGGCGGCTTTTGCCAACACCGGCATCGCCGGAGATCAGCGCGACCCGCCGTTGGCGGTCGGTGCAGATGGCACTAATGCCAGAGCGCAGACGATCAAGGTCGGCGGTACGACCAATGAGGGGCGCGTGGAGGCCCGCGATCCCACGGAGTGATCCGGGCTGCGCGGCTGGACCGAGGGGCCGGTAGGTTTGTAACGGCTCGCTCACCCCTTTCACCTGGAGGGGCGGCATCGGCTGGAAGCTAAACAAGGGCGCGGTCTGGGCGTAGGTGCTGGCGCTCACGAGAACCGTGCCCGGCTCAGCGGCCTTCTCAAGCCGGGAGGCCACGTTTACCGCGTCACCGAGAACTGTATACTCGCCGTGTCGCTCGCCGCCGATCATCCCGGCGATCAACGACCCGCTGTTCAGCCCGATTCGCACCTGGAAGGTGGCACCCCGCTCTTTAGCCAGCCGGACGCGCAGGGGTGCCAGAACCTGCTGCATCTCTAGGGCGGCACGTACCGCACGCTCAGGGTCGTCCTCGTGGGCCACAGGAACCCCGAACAGCGCCATCAGCCCATCACCAGTAAACTTATCGATGGTGCCCTCATAGCGGTCGACCACTGCCGCCAGCAGGCGCATGGTTTCGTCCATCCATGTGAACACTTGCTCGCTATTCATCGTGTGAGATGCTGCGGTAAAGTTGGTGACATCGACGAACATCACCGTCGCTTCACGCTGCTCGCTGGCCGGATCGGCACTGAGGGGTGTGTCGATCTGTACGCCGCAGTATCCGCAATAGCGGTGGTCGTCTGGTATCTGCTCACCGCAGGATGGGCATTGACGCATAGTTATACTTTCTGGCTCTGTCCAGCGTCGCGAGTGTGATTTTGGTATGCACTATAGCACTTGTGCGTATGCTGGGAAACGGAGCCTTCCACATGTATTGTATAAACGAGTGAATCGATGCGGCTTCCGTCTCCTCGGACGTATCGTTCCGGTACTCCATGTGTAAGGCATGTTTCAAAATGGGCACATTCAGCTTTACAGTCTTGCGACGAGGCGATGAGGTGATGAGGCGATACGGAGCGCCTCACCGCGTCATCGTTTCGTCGCTGAATTGTCAATCTGGATTGAAACATGCCTAAGGCA
>CAIRFY010000617.1 GCA_903877945.1 uncultured Oscillochloris sp.
AAAAGCAATCCCTGTAGCCTTTCGGCAGGGGATCGGGGGTGTGGTAGTCCACCCCGTAGGGATTGCCCCTACGAACTGAGTACCCTGCGATAAAACGCTAGGGAAAAGTGTACTATCCAGCACTACGTCGTCTCTAGCAAGACGGCGCACCCGGATGAGGCGCTGGCATTCTTGGAGTACCTGACCACAGGCGAGCGCTCGCTTGACTTCGCTATGACCGTGCCGGGCCACCTGCTGCCCCCGCTCGAATCGGTGCGCAAGCTGGTGCCTGCCTACAAATCCGACTTTATGAGCAAGTACGGCGACTGGGTGACCACGCTGCTCGCGCTGGCCCCCAATGCCCAAAGCCCCGCTTTGAGCATGGGTTCGGTCAACAATAAGCAGTACGAGAAGATTAGCAATGTCTGCCCCTGGGGTTCGCAGATCTGGGGCAGTTCGCAGATCGATGGCACTCTGTTCCAGGAGATCCTGATCAACGGGAAGGATCCGGAGGCGGCGTGGACTGCCGCATCAGCGCAACTGAAGACGGCGACCGAGAAGTGGAAGCAGGACAATCCCACCTGGAAGCCCGTTGCGTAGCGCCCCCCAGAGATAAGCATAGATATGGAAGCGATTGTCAGCGAGGCTGGCAATCGCTTCCATATCTATAAGTAAGGACATCTCGCCCTGAAAGAACGTCGCCCCCATGCACAGTAAACAGGCGTATCACGTCACGTCGGCAACGCAGCGATCCGCGATCAGACACTCCTCTCGCCACCGGCTACGCGCACACCTAGAGCGGGCAGGACTCTACACGCTTCTCGCGCTGACCGTGCTGGTGATGAGTGCGCCGCTGGTGTGGATGCTGCTCTCATCACTCAAGCCTGATCGGGAGAACGCCGCCTATCCGCCAACGATTCTCCCTCATACCTGGACGCTTGAGAATTACCAACTCCTGTTTACCATCTCTGATTTTGGCATGTACCTACGGAATAGTTGCATCGTGGCGAGCATCTCGACGCTACTGACCGTCGTGATTGGCGTCAACGCCGCCTACGCACTCAGCCGCTTCCACTTTCACTGGCTCAATATCCTTGCCGGGATCGCGTTGTTTGCCTACACGATCCCGCCCATCCTTGTCCTGGTGCCGATTGCGCGGATCGTCACTGGCCTCGGGCTAGGCAACAGCCTCACATCGCTGATCATCCTCTACACAGCGACGCTGCTGCCCTTCGCGCTCTGGGTGCTGCGCTCGTACTTCAACGGCCTGGAGATCGAGATCGAACACGCAGCGATGATCGATGGCTGTACCCGCTTCGGTGCCTTCGTGCGCGTGGCCTTGCCGCAGGCCGTACCAGGTATCATCTCTACCAGCATCTTCACCTTCAACGCGGCCTGGAGCGAGTACCTCTTCGCCTCGACCCTCACCGTCTCGCCGGACAAGCTGACGTTGAGTCCCGGCCTGTCACTGCTGCTCGACCAGACCGGAGTCTACTCGTGGGGGCTGCTCATGGCGAGCGCAGTGGTGATTACCGTCCCGGTTCTGATCCTCTTCACGATCATCCAGCGCCGCCTCGTCCACGGATTAGGTGACGGAGCCGTTACCGGCTAAGACAGGATTTCAGATTTCAGATTTTAGATTGCAGATTTGCCGCAATAGGACGCGCCGCATGTCCCCAAACTGTCACGTACCTACGAACCATGTCTAAAGGGGCAGACCGATGCAGCGATCAACAGGAAAAACCCAACATAAAGGGATCAGCGACCGCCACTTGGCGCTCCTGCTGGTGCTGCCGGCAGCGCTGTTACTGGCGGTATTCTCGATCTACCCTTTTCTCCAGGCGGCCTTCGACAGCCTCTTCCACCTGCCCCTGGCAACCCGACGGGGTACCTTTGTTGGGCTGAGCAACTATGTCCAGGTCTTTCACGAGGAGAGCATCCAACGCGCCTTTGGGCGTACCCTCCTCTGGACCGTCAGCAACATTGTGGTGCAGACCGGCTTGGGGTTGCTGATCGCCCTGCTGCTCAACGCCCGCCTATATGGACAAACCCTCGCCCGTGGGCTGGTGTTGTTTCCCTATATGATCCCCGCTATTGTGGTTGCGACCGTGTTCCGCTTCACGTTCAACGATATTACCGGCATCGCCAGTTACCTATGGCTGAAGATCCCCGGCGTCCACGAGCCAATCTATTTCCTGTCGCAGCCAACCACCGCGCTGCTGACGGTGACTGTCGTCAACTGCTGGAAATACACCCCGTTCATCGTGATCGTGCTGCTGGCCCGACTCCAGACAGTACCCCGCGATCTCTACGAGGCCGCGCAGATCGACGGTGCCGGACGGCTGGCGCTGCTCTGGTATGTGACGATCCCGTGGCTGCTGCCAGTGCTGCTCGTCGCGCTGCTCCTGCGCACCATCTGGACGGTCAACGACTTCGACGTGATCTACCTGTTAGCCTATGGCGGCCCACTGGATGCGACCACAACCCTGCCACTGGAGATTCGGCGGCTGGCCTTTGGTCGCCAGGATGTCGGGCTGGCCTCCGCGCTGGCCGTGCTTGTGGCAATCGGGATCAGCGTGATCGGGCTGGTCTATCTCTGGCTCTATCGGGGTTCTGAAGCGCGACTGCACGAGCGGTAAGGCGCTGCGCCAGGCGTTCAGAATGGAGGGATCCCGGCACCTGTAGGGCTATCGGCTATGCCCTGCGAGGGGACACACACCCACGCCGTAGCCCTTGGCGACGAACGGTGCATACGTGGGTAAAAAAGGAAGAGATATCGTGTGCCTGCTGGGGGTAAGTATGTTGTGTATTATACACGTCGGGTCTGCGCGGCGCTACCTGACCTCAAGATATTCCCCGGCGCACCAGCCATCCTGGTTCACTGCCCGTACCTTCCACCACGTGAGCCCATCTGCTTGTATAGGGCCTTCTACCACGTCAATGCGCGTTCCTGGCTGGAGTACAAACATCACGGGGATAGACTGGTTGGTGCCTGGGCGCTCACGCACGTTGAGTGCGCCAACCTCCGCCCTGACGTAGGCCGCTCGCCCGGCGGAGATCTCCCCTGGCCCTGGCAGGGCGATGGGGGTTGCTACGAGTTCTGTGGCGACCACAGTTCGTTGTGGCGAGATGCTATTGACTATCTGCACGGTGCTGGGGCTGGCTACAGGGGGGGGCTGCGGCACGAGGGCGGTGATTATCACCGCAGGCGTCGGGATCGTTTGCCCGGTGCGCAGTTGTTGTAGGCTGATCGAGATCGCCGTGCCGATCAGGATGATGCTGACGATGATCAGCAGTGGCAGCACCCACGTCTGTGAGCGACGCCAACGATCTGCGAAGATTTCCATCCGCCCTACACCCCCACCCTGCGGTGCGCGTTCCTCCGCGCCGCTGCGTGGCCGCATCGTGTAGCGGGC
>CAIRFY010000618.1 GCA_903877945.1 uncultured Oscillochloris sp.
AGGCATGTTTCAATCCAGATTGACAATTCAGCGACGAAACGATGACGCGGTGAGGCGCTCCGTATCGCCTCATCGCCTCGGCGCATCATCGCAAGACTGTAAAGCTGAATGTGCCCATTTTGAAACATGCCTAAAACCCGGAAACGACGATGGGTGGGTATAATCCCACCCATCGTCGTTTTGGGGGACTGCACCTCGCGCACGGCCTAACGAATTCGCTCGATCCTGGCACCCAGCGCACTCAGCCGCTCGTCGATCCGCTCGTAGCCACGGTCGATCTGGCCAATGTTGTAGATCACGCTCTTGCCCTTGGCACAGAGGGCCGCCGTGAGTAGGGCCATGCCGGCGCGGATGTCAGGGCTGGGCATCCCATCAGGCTCGCCGTAGAGCTGCGCAGGACCGACCACCACCGCCCGGTGCGGGTCGCAGAGGACAATCCTCGCACCCATGCTGATCAGACGGTCAGCGAAGAACAGTCGGCTCTCGAACATTTTCTCGTGAATGAGCACTGTACCCCGCGCCTGTGTAGCCACGACCAGAGCCGTGCTGATCAGGTCGGGGTTGAAGCCAGGCCAGGGAGCCGAGTCGATCTTTGGGATGGCCCCGTGCAGATCGTGGTTCACCACCAGATCCTGGTCGCCTGGCACCACAATATCGTCGCCCTCGTCGCGCCACGTCACGCCGAGGCGCCCAAAGGCGATCCGGCTCATGCGATGATCGCGGGGCCGAGCGCCCACCAGACGTAGCTCGCTGCCGGTGACGGCGGCAAGGCCGATCAGTGAGCCAACCTCCATAAAGTCAGGGCCAACGCTGAAATCGGTACCGCTGAGGCTCGTCACCCCGTCGATCTCCAGCAGATTCGTACCAATCCCGCTAACTCGTGCGCCCATCTGGCTCAGGCAGCGGCAGAGATCCTGCACGTGCGGCTCCGAGGCAGCATTACCGATGGTGGTGTGTCCCTCCGCCAGCACCGCCGCCAGCACCGCCTGCTCAGTGCCAGTCACACTCATCTCATCAAGGAAGATATCCGCACCACGCAGCCCATCGGTGCTGAGGATGTAGCTAGTGGGCGTAACCTCAATGGCGGCACCGAGGGCGCACAGGGCCAGGAAGTGCGTGTCGAGTCTACGGCGACCAATCGCATCGCCACCGGGGCGCGGCAGGGTGACGCAGCCACGTCGGGCGAGCAGCGGCCCGGCGAGCAGGGGCGACGTGCGGATGCGCCGGGCCAGGGCAACGTCGGGATCAACGGTAGAAATCTCGGCGGCGTGCAGGGAGAAGGCGTTCGGGCCAAGCCGCTCGACGCTCACGCCCAGTTGCTCCAGAAGCGACAGCTTGATCCGCACATCGCCGATGTCAGGCACGTTGCGTAACACCACGCGGTCATTGGTGAGCAGAACGACGGTCAGCAGGGGCAGGGCCGCATTCTTGTTGCCAGACGGGGTAAACACACCACTCAGACGGTGGCCGCCCTCGATCACAAAACGATCCATAAACGTTATCGCTCCTCTGTCCCAACCTTGCCACCGGACAGGGAGCGGCGGATGCGAGCGGTGATCCGGCTCAAGGTGCCGCCTCCGGCAGTCCCGCGCTCAAACGCCGTCTCGACCAGAGCGACGGCACGCTCGCGACCGATGCGCAGCGCCTCGTCGCTGATCTCCTTCAGACGAATACCCGAGATCAGCTCGCCGTCGGCGAACCAGCGCCATGCGACCATGCCGGTCGAGTAGGTACCGGCATAGGCGATAGACACCTTGGGCACAACCCCCCAGATCGGGACGAATCCGACCAGGGTGCGAGCGATCTGCCGCCAGACAAAAGCCCCGCCGAGGACGGGCAGCACCTCGCGGATACGAGCCTGAAACTCGGGCGGCGCACCGTGAGCCAGGGCCAGCTTGTAGACAAGCATGGCCTGGTTTTTGGTGAGTACCAGAATATCAGCAGCGGCAAAGGGGATGCTGAAGATCGGGATCTGCTCGGGCAGAGCCGAGGCCAAGGCATACGAGGCGTTGGTAAACGACGTAGCGTTGATCAGTTGGCGTGCATAGGTGGCCCGCAGGCCGGGTAAATGGCGGGCAGCCGACATATGCAGATCGCCAGGGAGCCGATCAAAGATCGCCTCGGCCAGCATATCCGATGCATGGGGCGCACCAGGGTCGGGCAGAGCTACCACATGGGCGTAGGTGAACGCGCGGCGGGTGTCGCCAGCAGGGATCGGCGGCGTGTTTGTGTACCCGAGGACAATCACCGTCGGCATCGCCAGGGTGGCCAGTTCACGCAGGGTAGCGGACACCCGCGCCGAGACTGGCTCACGTCCGTCCAACACAATCAGCATCAGATCGGCGTGGCGCAACGAGTCGCCAAGATCGCCGACGAGACGACTGCGACTCACATCGCTGAGGGTCGCGATCAGCAGCGGATTGAGCCCAACCGGGCTATAGCGCCGACTAGCGCACGTATTCAGCAGGCCAACGACCACCGTCAGAGCCG
This sequence comes from uncultured Oscillochloris sp., assembly GCA_903877945.1. GTDB lineage: Bacteria > Chloroflexota > Chloroflexia > Chloroflexales > Chloroflexaceae > Oscillochloris. Next base: position 2,491 of record CAIRFY010000618.1, read on the forward strand.
ACTGCTCGCCCAGGCAGGCGATAGTGACAGGGCGCTCGCTCTCCTCACGGATCGCGGTAACGTCGATCTCGCGCAGTGTGCCAAAGGCCGCGCCTAGGTCGTTCCAGCTCGGCACAACAAACTCCTTGTTAAGAGATCCCTCGCCCCGGATTATAGCATGGCCCCCTGAGGCCAGGGTTGTTGCATCAGCGCTGCGCCCCCCGGAGGCAACTGACGGCACGCCGGACGGTCGCTGCGCGACGGAACCGCCCGCACAGGTGGGGCGGTGGGCGACAGTGCAACGGTCACCGTGCGAGCTGCGCGTGGGCCTGGGCGACGGTGATGTCCTTGTTGTAGATCGGGCTATCCGGCTCTTGCGCGATACTGTCGTGGAGCGAGCCGATATCTAGCGGCCCGAAACCGATGTGCGTGATCAGGTCAGCGACGATCTGCTTGGCCGCACTATCGTCACCCGCAAGGAAAATCACCCGCCGCTCATTGATCGGCTTCGTAAGATCCCCTTGCTCCTGGAGGTGCTGATACCAGATCGTGTTGAATGCCTTGACGACCCGTGCGCCCACCAAATGCTCCGCCACCAGCTCGCTCTGAGCGCGCCCCCCCATGTCAATCACTCCATCCCGCTGCGGATAGTAATTTCCGGCAGTGACGACCACCTTGCCGGTCAAGGCTGCGGCGGGAAGATCGCGGTAGCGCCCGTACGGGATAGCCTCAATCACGACATCGCCAAAGGCGATGGCTTCCTCAATGCTGGCCGCATGCGCCAGCGGGCCAAGCGCGGCGACGAGATCGTGCAGACTCGCGGGACCGCGCGAGTTGCTGATGGCAACGGCGTGTCCGGCCTTCACGAACAGATGTGCGAGCGCCGCACCAATGTTCCCCGATCCGATGATGCCGATTGACATAAGTTTTAGCTCTTTCGTCTTGGTTCTGGTTCCGCATTCGTCGTATTGTCAAAAAATGCAACGCGCATGATCCTTATGAATCATCATGTTAATAAAGTATAGAGAGAATCCAGCACCCGTAGTAGTCATGTGGAAAATGTGGATAAGGTTCTGAATTGCGCGTGGTGATGGCTTGAATCGACTGGGGAAAACCTGTGGAGTATTGTCCACATTTTCCACATGACTGGGGAATATTGCAGGAGTCTCCTAAAGTTTTCCCATGCTTGTCCACGGGTTTTACGATGACTTATCCACAATGCGTACAAGTTATCCACAAATGAACGTGACTTATCCACATTTTATGTCGTGTTCATAGATTATTGTAAGAGCTCGCAGTGTTCTATCGCAATTCTCGTGGAGCCATACAAGGAGAGGCAAGGCTTCAGTCGGCTAAAGCCTTAACTCCCCCTGTGCAACCGAGATCGGACTGCTCTATCTGGCGAGATCGGACAGAACTACGGATCATATGAAAAAGGCCAGGTGCATGTTGGCGCACCCGGCCTTTTTCTATACTCGTCCCTAAAATCATAGCGACCCATTCCGAAAAAGCTGATGTGGTTTGTGACACAGTTTTCCGGGTTCTCTCCGACAGGCTGCTAGGGTTTTTCCCCACCCTTGCCAGAATTATCGAGGTCGAGCGTGTTGATGAAATCGCGGAAGATCGACATCGACGCATCACTCACTTCTGGTTCAGACTCAGGATCGGTGGCGGGGGCGGAGGGCTCCTGCGGAATCACCTGTTCGTCATCATCGAAGTGTACACCGGCCTGGTCGAGGACGTGGGCTTCGACGTAGATCGGTGCTTCGGTGCGAACAGCGAGGGCGACCGCGTCACTAGGCCGAGCGTCCATCTCAATCGTACGGCCCTGCTGCTCGATCACAATACGCGCAAAGAATGTGCTGTCCTGAATATCGCTGACGAAGATATGGTGGATGTGGCCACCAAGATCGCCGATCATCGACTTCAGGAGGTCGTGCGTCATCGGTCGCTGTGGTTCGTGGCCCTGGATGGCCATTGCGATCGCCTCAGCCTCGAACGGGCCGATCCATATGGGCAGATAGCGTGTGCTATCCGTTTCGCGGAGTACAACAACGCGGTGTTGCGTTAGGAGGCTCACACGAATGCTGTCTACAACTACACGGATCATCTGCCGGCCTTTCGTGGAGTGGCGGACGACCGAGCCCGCCGGGTGGATCTGTTTCAGGTGGGGTACGATCGACACGAAACAGAAATATCTTAACACGTTGCTTGAGCATACGTCAAGAGATTGCCAGATCCCCAGCAGGGCATGTGCAAAGTCAGCTCCGGCCCCCTCACCCCCTGCCCCTCTCCCTCACGGGGAGAGGGGAGTTTCTTCATCAGGATGCGCTCGGCTCCCCCTCTCCCGTTCAGGGAGAGGGGGCTGGGGGATGAGGGCTGCCCGGCGACCACACGACTTTGCACATGCCCTGAGATCCCCAGGGCCGTTGTGTCCCACGTTGTTACCCTAG
>CAIRFY010000619.1 GCA_903877945.1 uncultured Oscillochloris sp.
CCCCGATGGTATACCTCCTGCGCCCTTACACCGCCGTCGTCCGGCTGACACCCTCGGATGGGCGACAAACCAGGAGGTCGGCGTCACGACCGGTTTCGGCCTTATATCTCGTGCCAACCTCGGTCACGAAGCGATCCACCGCCGAAATCGTCACCAAACTGACGGTGCTGCCACCGAATCCGCCGCCGGTAAGGCGCGAGCCGTAGCAACCAGGCACAGCGCAGGCCAACTCGGTGAGCAGGTCGATCTCGGGCACGCTGATCTGGTAATCGTCGCGCATGCTGACATGCGACTCGTTCATCAGCCGACCGAAGGATACCAGATCAGCCCGCTCCAGGGCGGCGGCGGCGTTCAGCGTGCGCTCATTCTCCGTCACCACATGGCGAGCGCGCTTCAGGATGGTGGGCGGTAGCAGATCCGCGTTGGCCTCTAGGTCTCTGGGGCTCACATCGCGCAGGGCGCTGACCTTGGGCATACGCGCTTTGAGCAGGCGCACGGCCTCGTGACAGGCAGCCCGGCGCTCGTTATACTCCGATTTTTCCAGGTTGTGGTGAACGCCGCTGGTGCAGACGACCACGCGCACATCGGGCGGAATCGGCAGCGACCGGTAGCTCAGGTCGCGGCAGTCTATCAGCAGGGCGTGGTTCTCTTGACCGAGGACCGAGATAAACTGATCCATAATGCCGCACTGCACACCGACAAAGCTATTCTCCGCACCTTGGGCGATCAGGGCCAGTTCCTCGCCGAGCAGGTTGATGTTGTTGAGCATCTGCATAGCGTAGCCGACGGCCACCTCCAGGGATGCGGAGGAGGAGAGCCCACTGCCGATGGGTACGTCGCTGCTGATCAACAAATCGGCCCCGGTGATCGGCAAATCACGTGCACGGATGCCCTTAACGACGCCGCGCACATAGTTAGCCCAGAGATGATCGGGGCTGCGTTCGATCTGACCAATATCGAAGCTGTCCTCCTGTCCAAACTGAGAGGTGTACGTGCGAACAATAGTGTCCGGGCGACTGCGGGCGGCCACAAACGTCTCGCGGTCGATTGCGATGGGGAAGACGAATCCCTCGTTGTAGTCGGTGTGTTCGCCAATCAGGTTGACCCGACCGGGGGCGCGGACGATCATGCGCGGGCGAACGCCGAATCGCTCGGTGAAGGCGTCACGAATAGCATGAGGGTCTTGCATACCACAGAACCTTTGGCAGTGCGTCAGAGCTAGTGCCTGTTCCTTGTTCCCTAGCCCCTAGTCTACCACACTGCGCGAGTGCAGTAGAATACGTGTGGTAGGTGCAAAGTCGTGTGATCGCCAGGCAGCCCTCACCCCCCAGTCCCCTCTCCCTGAGCGGGAGAGGGGGAGTCGGAGGCGTCCTGCTGAGGAATCTCCCCTCTCCCCGTGAGGGAGAGGGGCTGGGGGTGAGGGCCGGAGGGTGACTTTGCATCAGCTTTGGCATGGCGCATCATTCACACGCGGAGGTACACGATGGCACAGCGGGTTGGCGCGCTGGCGGGGAAGGTGGCGGTGATCACGGGGAGTACGCAGGGGCTTGGTTTGGCGATCTCCCAGGCATACGCGGGCGCGGGGGCTGCGGTGGTGATCTCAAACCACCAGCCTGACGATCTGGCCCGCGCTGTGGATCTGCTGCGCGACCAAGGGGCGCAGGTGACCGGCTACCCCTGCGATGTGCGCGACCGCACCCAGGTGTTCGCTCTGGCTGACGCCGCCCTGGCTGCCTTCGGTCGGCTGGACATCTGGGTAAATAACGCTGGGGTGACAGCGACCCAAGGGCCGACCGTGGCCGTGGCCCCCGCCGTATTTACCCGTGTGGTGGAAACCAACATCCTCGGTACCTACTACGGCTCGCTGGCGGCCCTTCGGCATATGTCGCCGCGCCGTGCGGGCAAGCTGATCAACATCGTCGGCCAGGGCGAGCAGAAGCCGAACCCCTACGGCAATGCCTACGGTGCCAGCAAAGCCTGGATTCGCAACTTCACCCTGGCCCTGGCCGAAGAGGAGCGCGCCGCCGGTCTCGGCATCTTCACCCTGAACCCCGGCTTGCTCGATACCGAACTGACCCGGCGGATGCAGGTGGTTGCCGGTTACGAGTCGCGGGCACGAGCCTTCAACACCGTCACCCGGCTGATGGCGGTGTCGCCCGAAGAATCGGCGCGGCTCGCCTTGTGGCTAGCTGGCCCGGCCACCGACGGGCGCACCGGCATTCAGCTACGCGCACCCGTATTCAGCCGCCTGTTACGTGGCCTCGCTCGCGCCATCCAGCGCCGCTCGCCCAGCCACCGAGTAAGCTATGTGAGCGTGCCGCCAGATGATGATTAAAACAAAAAAACCAGGGAGAGCGATGGCGCTCTCCCTGGCAACCCTCGTCGCTTACGAACTGCAGCCGCCGCCGCAGCCGCCGCTGGCAGCCGTATCATCATCGCTCTGGTCAGCCGTGCGAAACGAGTGCCCGCAACCGCAGCTCGACACAGCGTTGGGGTTCTCGATCTTAAAGCCGCCGCCGATGAGGCTCTCAACATAGTCAATCGTTGCGCCCGTCATGTGGCCGGCGCTGACGGGATCGATCACAATGCGCAGGGTGCCTGCATAAAATTCGTTGTCGCTCTCGCGCACATCGTCGTCGAAAGCCATGCCGTACTGCATACCAGAGCAGCCGCCGCCCGATACAAAGACACGCAGGGCGTAGCCATCCAGTTCCTTCTCGTGCATCATCGCCAACAGCCGACTGGATGCCGTCTCGCTCACCAGAATTATTGGCTGGGGTGCGGCCGGCTGCAGTCGGATGAGATCCTGCTCGATCATCGCCATAACTCAATCCTGCTACTTTCTAGATGATCACGTGTGATCATTGTAAGATTCCTGCTTCATCCCAGTGTGCCATCCGAAGATGGTCTGACCACTAGTCCACAGGCCGGGTTTACGCTTCGACGTAGCCACTACGAACGGTGGGGTTACACCACGGTGCAGTATAGCAGATCTCTGACATAATTACTAGTGTTTAATTGTGTAAGTCAGGGCATGAGCAAAGTCAGCTCCGGCCCCCTCACCCCCTGCCCCTCTCCCTCACGGGGAGAGGGGAGATTCTTCATCAGGATGCGCTCGGCTCCCCCTCTCCCGTTCAGGGAGAGGGG
>CAIRFY010000620.1 GCA_903877945.1 uncultured Oscillochloris sp.
CGATGACTCGATACGAGCGCCTCATCGCCTCATCGCCTCATCGCCTCATCGCCTCATCGCCTCATCGCCTCATCGCCTCATCGCCTCATCGCCTCATCGCAAGACTGTCACGCTGAATGTGCCCATTTTGAAACATGCCTAACAACCCTAGCGACTCGGCGCGCAGGCTGGCGGCTGGATCAGCCAGGGCGAAAAGAGAATATTGCTCCCCACCGAGTCGCCACGGCCCAGCGGGTTTGCATCTGGCTCATACGGCCCAGACGCATCGCCCCACCAGTTGTTACGCATATCAATCAGCACCTCGCTGGTCGAGCCACGACCGAGACCATACGTGAGATAGGTTGGGTCCACCGGCGGGACGTGTTCATCGACAATATTGTCTGTGAACGCGAGGCTCATTGGCGGAACGCCATTCGGGTTCACCTGCACGGTCTGCGTGCGCAGGCCAAAGCCAAGGCTATCGCCAACCAGTGCGTTACACGCGATGGTGCCCTGGATCGGGCCGTTCGTGATCACCTGAAAGTTTGGTGTACCGCCGCGAATCAGGTTGCCGCTGATGTCGAGGACCAGGCTGCTAAACGTACTCTGGTTCGCGACCCGCATCATCGGCGCACCATCGCTGAGTCGATTACCGCCGATCCGGTTATTCTGGAGCGTGACCGTTGTGCCACGGGCGTAGGAGGCATCAAGGGCTGCGCCAAACGGCACGTCGTTACCGGCAATCTCGGTATCCCGCATCTCCAGTTTCGTGTCGGTGACCAGGATGCCACCACCATTATCCGCGATCCGGCTGCTACGAACGATCAACTCGCTGTTATCGACCGCCATCACTGTACCACCGGCACCACCACCGCCCAGATCCGTGTTTTCCATAGCGATAAAGCTGTCGGGGCGACCGAAGATACCGCTCCAGCGGGCGCGAGTGCTGCCCACAAAGCGCACACGCTGGTTAGGCAGACCGAGAACCAGCAGACGCGCCCCATCAACATAGATCGAAACGCCGGGATCAAGACGCACCTCAACACCGGGTTCAATAATCAACTCAGCGCCAGGTGCGATCTGCACATCGCGGCGCACAATGATCGGACTCTGGCCAACCGACCAGCGCACATTGCCTTCTAGCACATCGACCGGTGGCGTGGTGGGCAGCACTGGTGCATCCGTCGGTGTCGGCAGTGGCTCCTTCGGTGCATCCGGCGGATTTGTAGGTTGAAACGGAGGTAACGTTGGCTGGAAGGGCGGAGGAAACGTCGCGACCGGAGGAAACGTCGCGACCGGAGGAAACGTCGGTGGTTGAGGGATCGTCGGGATACTCGTCGGTAGCTGAGGGATCGTCGGGATACTCGTCGGTATGTAGCCCCCGGCGGGACCGGTAGGAAAGGACAATGACGGCATCGTCGCTGTGAACACCGCAGGGTTAAAGGTCGGCTGGGATGGAGCCGTGCCGTCCGGCTCAGGATACGAATTTCCTGTAGGGGTTGGCGAGTTTAAGGCAAGATTGCTCTGGCTTGAGGGGTTGGGGCTCACGGTCAGGAGAGCCTCCGCACTCGGATCCCCCGTCGCTATCAGCGCGGGGGTTTCACCCAGCGTGGGGGTTCCCCCTACCGGATACGGATATGCGACACCACCACGTGTCGGAAATGCGCTCGGCCCCGGGTACGAACCGACCGGAGTCTGACCTGTCGGTTGTCCACCAGGCGTCGGAAATGCGCTCGGCTCCGGGTACGAACCGACCGGAGTCTGACCTATCGGCTGTCCACCATCCGGCGTGAGTGTAGGGGATACTTGACCAAACTGGGTGCCTGAGTTCGGCGTAAAGAGAAAAGTTAGGGTGACTGCGAAGATCAGGAAGGCCAGCGCACCGAGCAGGAGCAGCGTGTCACGACTAAGGCGTGAGCCAGCAGAGCGGTCGGGCTGAGGCGATTCATCCTGAGACACGAAGGCGCTCCGAGGGTAACATGCGAATCTTCGCCGTATTTTACCATAAGGCAATAGGCAACAACCCTAATGCGGCACCCAGGGCCACGTCATGTTCGTCCTCGCGCCGCCGCCGTATGGGGCACCGGACAACAACGAGGTGGCCCTGGATAGTCCCCATCCCGATGGTACCACGAGACAGTTCTCTAATTCAGACTCTCAACATGACTGGTGGCCAGGTAGATCACACGCTCACCAATATTGGTGGAGCGATCAGCGGCCCGTTCGAGCGCGTGAACCACATCAATCATGTCGATTGCCGCCTCGACCTTTTCGGGATCTGCTTTCGCCATCGCAATAATTTCGGCTCGCAGCTGATCTTCCAGATCATCCACCCGCTCATCGCTCTGCGTCAGGCTATGGGCAATAGCGACATCCTGGCGCAGAAACGCCTCCATGCTTGTGTTGACCATTTGAAGCGTCAGGGTAGCCATCTCCTTAATCGCCGGGGGTGGGGTGACAAGCGAGGGGCGCCGGGTAGCCCGACGCACGCGCCGAGCGATAATGTTGGCGTAGTCGCCGATTCGCTCAAGTTCCCCGGCGATGGCCGTTACCGCCGTAATCAGCCGCAGGTCACTCGCGACAACCGGCTGTTGCGTAGCCAGCAGGTGGATGGTGCGATCTTCAAGCGCACGCCATGCGAGATCGATCTGGGCGTCGTCGCTAATAATCTGCGCCGCCGCCACCGTATCCCAGGTGTCAAGGCTGTTGATTGCCCGCAAAAGAGCCTGCTCAACCATGCTGCCCAGTCGAAGCAGATCATCACGCAGGTTGCCGATCTGACGAGTGTAGCGCTCACGAACCATTGATCCGATCTCCTCGCTTCGTAATCGGGCAATTATGGGTCGTAGGTGACTATAGTCTGTCGATAGCATACCATACTTTTATACGCTAAGAAATGGTTCAGAACAGCTTTACAGTGTGGCGGAGACGCGATGAGGCGAGGATGCGATAGCATCGCCTCGTCGCATCCTCGCCTCGTCGCATCCTCGCCTCGTCGCATCCTCGCCTCGTCGCATCCTCGCCTCGTCGCATCCTCGCCTCGTCGCATCCTCGCCTCGTCGCATCCTC
>CAIRFY010000621.1 GCA_903877945.1 uncultured Oscillochloris sp.
AGGCATGTTTCAAAATGGGCACATTCAGCTTTACAGTCTTGCGATGATGCGCCGAGGCGATGAGGCGATACGGAGCGCCTCACCGCGTCATCGTTTCGTCGCTGAACTGTCAAGCTAGATTGAAACATGCCTAAGGCATGTTTCAAAATGGGCACATTCAGCTTTACAGTCTTGCGATGATGCGCCGAGGCGATGAGGCGATACGGAGCGCCTCACCGCGTCATCGTTTCGTCGCTGAATTGTCAATCTGGATTGAAACATGCCTAAGGCGCAACCCCGAAGTTCCTGGTGAATCTTACATCAGACAGCGAGCTTCACCGCCGGGTCGCCGAGCAGGGCGTAGTTGCGCGCATCGTTGCGGGCCATCCAGAGCTGAGCCAGCCGCAGTGGGTCCGGGATGTTCCCCTGCATGTAGCTAAGCTGTTCGAGTTCGTCGGTCAGGGTGAGCGAGCGGGCACCCTGGATCATGTTGAACTGGTCGGTGGCGCTGCCCGCTGGCATGCCGTCCAGCAGCCGCCCGAGGACATCCTCGAAGGGCTGAGTCTGGGCCTTTGTACCCTCGTTGCCGAAGGAGTAGGTCCAGGCCCGCTCAACGTGGCCTATCACCGCCAGGGTGCCTTTGGTCAGCATCCGCTGCGGCAACTGGGCGATGAACGGGAAGGGTGCGATCTGGCGGCGCGGCTGGGTCTTGTCGAAGATGAACTCGTCGTGCTGCGGACACCCCGCCCCGTAGCAGGCAAACAGGATCGCGATCACGCCCTCCAGGTTGGCGTTGGTCATCCCGTCCAGATCTTCGCCGGCCAGCCAGTGATCGCGCTTGATCTTCTCACCGAACTCAAAGTCGGCAGTGACCAACGCGCCCTGGTTTCGCACCAAGAGGGTGGGATCGTTCATGGGCAGGCCGATACCGTGGCTGGCGGTAAAGAGCAGGGCCGGTGGGGTGCTGGCGCTCAGCAGCCGCTCCAGGTTGCTGCGAGTGGCGTCGTCGCCCAGGTAGCTTGTCTGCGCGAGGCCCTTCGCAACCGGGATCTTCCCGGTCTTGCTCCACTCGATCAGCGGGGTGATCAACTCGTCGGCGCTGCGCTGGGTGGAGTTGTCGCCCTCGTGGCGAGTGCCGAAGAAGACGATCTCTTTGCGTAGACGCGCTGCCGCGTCGGCGCGGGTCTCAGCCTGCACCACCCGCTCGGCGTAGGTTCGGTAGTCGTCGAAACGGTGGCGCCCGTTCAGATCAGTGAAGGTCAGCCGCCCGACGCCCCAGAACATGTCCAGTTCGTACTGGAAGTTTAGCGGGACGTAGGTGTCGTCGGCGGGGTCGGGCGAGCCAGGGCGGGCGGCGATCATCAGGTAGAAGGGCACGCCGTGTGTGGGATCGACTGGCCCCTGCGATGTGCCGTGGCGCGAGAGCCAGGCGTTCACGCGCTCACCGGCGCGCACCAACAGCACCGGCGGCACCTCGCCCCAGTGGCTTTTGAGCGTCTTCTTGCCGCCGTCGGTGTGACGGCTAAGCCACGCCCCGCAGGTGCTGTCGCCGCTCTGGAAGTCGAAGTCGATCTGGCTGAATCCCATCTGCCGCATGCGGTGCTGGATCAGCGGCCAGAGTGCCTTGATCACCTCCACGTCATCTTGGCCGCGCACCACCACCGCCCAGCGGGCCTCCTCAATCTTGTTCTGGTTGAAGTCGGCGGTGGTGCCGAGGTGGGCGACCTCCTGCTTTGCGTTGTAGACTCCCTGCATCTCCGGCGACTCTGGCCCAAGGCCCTGGGCCATGCGCGCCGCTGTGTTTGCGTCGATCTTCAGCAGGAGGTTGCCGGTGACACCATCAATGCCGTTGGCGGAAAACGGATCGGACTCTGTGCTGGCCTCGGTACTGACAAAAACCAGGGGAGTTTCGTAGCGGAACTCGACGGTCGGCGTGCCCGGCTTGGTCGGGCTGAGTTGCTTATCCAGTTCTTTGATTAGCCCATCGTAGAGGCGGTTGATCTCCGTACCGGCGGGAAACTCGCGGCGGTTGAACTGCTCGGTCAGCTTTTCGATCAACGTCTTGATCTTTTCAAGCTGTGTCACGTCTTCCATATCGGCGGCCAGCCGATCCGCGTGCTGCTGGATGAGTCCTACCGCGTGCTGTAGCGCGTCGTAGATGTCGTTGCCTCGCTGATTTGGCATGGCTATTCCTTAGGGATGTTTTAGATTGCAGATTTTAGATTGCAGATGTGCCGCAACAGGACGCGGTGCATGTGCCCACACTGTCACGCTGGATTGAACCATGCCTTAGGCATGGTTCAGAATGGGCACATTCAGCTTTACAGTCTTGCGATGAGGCGATGAGGTGATGAGGCGATACGGAACGCCTCACCGCGTCATCGTTTCATCGCTGAACTGTCAAGCTAGATTGAAACACGCCTAAGACATGGTTCAGAGTCGGCCATTCCATCGTGACGGTTCTGCGATGAGGCGATGAGGTGATGAGGCGATAGCGGCGCGTCCTCGCCTCATCACCAAACGATAAGGCAGATGTAAA
>CAIRFY010000622.1 GCA_903877945.1 uncultured Oscillochloris sp.
CCCCTCTCCCTGAACGGGAGAGGGGGAGCCGAGCGCATCCTGATGAAGAAACTCCCCTCTCCCCGTGAGGGAGAGGGGCAGGGGGTGAGGGGGCCGGAGCTGACTTTGCTCATGCCCTGGCGGCCTTATCCGGCTAAGGCATGGTTCAAACCAGCGTGACAATTCAGCGACGAAACGATGACGCGGTGAGGCGCTCCGTATCGCCTCATCGCCTCATCGCCTCATCGCAAGACTGTAAAGCTGAATGTGCCCATTTTGAAACATGTCTTATGCAACGTACTGAACCTGCTCGCCCCCATCTGCCCAGCTCAGCCCAGCGGCGTACCCTGCGCATCGCATGGCTCACGCTGCTGGGATTCTTCAGTGTCTTCCTTCTCCTCGTAGGCTGGATGGTCTACACCGGTCGTCAGTTCTATCTTTCGGCCACCGACATGCGCGATGCAACTCTGGTGGTGCGCGGGCCGACCGAGTGGGTCAGTTGGCAGCCAGCCAACCGCAGTATCTTTCAGGGCATCCGCGATAAGCAGGTGATTGGCGAGGGCGATAGCGTCCGAATTGTCACGAAGGCTGGCTACGGCCAGATCGCCAGCATCCGGCTCTTCGACGAAAGCCAGTTCGACCTCTGGGCTGGCGCGGATCTGCGCCTGGATATGCTTCAGACCACTCGCTGGAGCGACCATTTTCAGGATGTGACGATCCGCCAGAGCGGTGGGTATGTGCGCTACGACCTGCGGGTCGGACAGCCCTACCGGCAGGTGCGATTCCGTGTCCTCGTCGGTGATGCAGTTATTGACCTCACGCCTGGCGGGAGCTACAGCGTCGCGATCCAACCCCCCACGCGCATGGCACAGGTCACGCCGGGCGCAGTTATCCAGCCCTTTACGGTCGATGTCGCTGTCCGTAGTGGTCACGCCACTGTGAACGGTGTCCATAGTTCACGCGTGGTGCTGGATACCCGTCAGCGTGTCGAAATCGACCAGACCGGCTTGCCTGGCTTGGCGGTGCCGGCGCGCTGGGAGATCATCCGCGACGGCGGGTTTTCGCAGTTCAACGAGGCGGAGTATAACAACACGACGAGCAATGAGCCGACTCTGCTGCGCTCCAACTCCTGGCAGGTCTATTCTGGCCCGCCGCTGCCTGCAGAACAGCAGGGATTTTTTCGGCTCTCGTCGATCTGCAAGCCACCCACCGTGGATAATACCTGTACTCCCCGCGACCGGCGTACCGCAGCCTGGTTCTACCGGGCAGGCGGACAGACGAGCGGGTTTACCACCGGCGTTCGGCAGCAGCTCGGCCAAGATGGCGGCGGCGTGGATATTTCGGAGTATCGCACCCTGACGTTTTCGCTGTGGACACGCGTGATCGCGCAGTCAATTGAGGATGTGGGCGACCGTGGAACCGAGTGCCCGGTGATGATCCGAATCCTCGGCCGCCAGACGAGTCCCGACGACCCCGATCAGGAGCGCGTGGTGTGTATCTACACCGACGCCAATACCCGACCGCCTCGCGTGCGCGCCGACGATATGCTCTATCGCCCCGTGCCGAAGGCAACGTGGATATTTTTTAAGTTTAATTTGCGTGATCTTGACTGGCTACCTGATTACCGTTATTTACAAGCTATTCAGATCTACGCCAATGGACACGACTATAATTCGATGGTCGCCGATGTCTCGCTTATCGGCGAGCAGTAAACAAGGTGGAGGCGCTGCGACATGATCTACCACGGCATCGACATTATCGAGATCGACCGGATCAAAAGGGCGACAGGGCGCTGGGGCATGCGTTTTTTGCAGCGTGTCTACACCATAGGCGAGCTACACGACTGTGACACCTCCGGCCCCACGCCGCACTACCAGTCGCTTGCGGCGCGCTGGGCAGCCAAAGAGGCCGTGGCCAAGGCGCTGGGGGTTGGACTAAGCGGCATCGCCGCCGTCACCACGCCTGACAGCCGCCCCAGGATGTGCGACATTGAGGTGGTGCGCGACGCCGATGGCCGCCCCACGCTGCGGCTCCACGGCCCGGCCGCCGCCACCGCCACCGCCCTCGGCATTGCGGAGATGGCCCTCAGCCTGTCACACAGCGGCGGAATCGCGGTGGCGAGTGTGGTAGCGATCTCGGTTGATAGCTGATCTCGCATCGGCCTTGCCCCCTCACCCCCTGCTTTCTAGGGTAGGTTTTTCATTATGCCGCTTCCTGATGCGGTTGCGGCAAGGGCGGATGGGCAGGAGATGTGTCCCGTGTTTCTGGCCAGGGTTCAGGCAGGAATGGCGAGGGCAGCGCGCTTGCGCCCCACCTGGGCGCCCCAACAGCTTGACTTGTTGTGGGATGGGCAGGTCGGGCAGGTGCGGCGCGTACGGGAGGGCTATCGGCTGAAGCCCCGCTACGGTCTACGAAGCCCGCCTGTGCGGGCTGGTCGAGGCCGCGTAGGCGGCCTTTGCTAACAATACAGCAATCCTCTTGGGGTTGTTGTGTGGAGTCAAGGCTTTAGCCGGATAAGGCCGCCTAAAGGCTCGACTCCTTTTCATAACCAGTTTAGGATTGCTATAGCCCGCCCGTTTACGGGCCGGGCGCTTGGGATGTCAGGGTGACTTCTGCGGTATTGCGAAACAAGGTTCGCGGATGCTTTACAGTTTGCGGTGTTCGTAGTGGCGGATTCAGCCGCATAGGCGCTGAAGCACCCACCATAAACTGTCACGCTGAAACCTGGCACCTGAAACCTTGTCTAACAGATCACTCCGTCCGCAGCGCGTCAATCGGGTTCATGCGGGCCGCCGTGAGGGCCGGGAAGAAGCCGAAGGCGACGCCGATACCGGCGGCGATCCCGCTGGCCAGTAGCACGTTGCTCAGGCTGACGGTGGCCTGGGCACCGGTGGCCTGGAATAGTCCGACCAGGATGGCTGTGCCGGCAAGGGAGAGCAGGTAGCCCAGGCCAATCCCCACGCCGCTGCCGATCAGACAGAGTACCAGAGCTTCGATCAGAAATTGGAGTAGGATGTCGCTGCGACGAGCGCCCACGGCTTTGCGCAGGCCGATCTCTTTGGTGCGCTCGGTGACACTGACCAGCATGATATTCATGATGCCGATGCCGCCCACCAGCAACGAGATTCCGGCCACAATCCCCAGAAAGGCGTTAAAGGCTCCGATTACCGCGCTGGCCTGCGCAGCGAACTGCTCGGGGTTGATGACCGTGAAATCGTTGTTCTGGTAGGTCAGCCGGTGTTCACTGCGCAGCACCTCGGTGACTTGGCGGATGGCCGCATCGACCTGGGTGCGTTCCACCGCCTTGACGGTCATAAACGAGACGTTGATCCGGTCGCTGGTGCGGTTGCGAAACAGGCGGGAGATCCCGGTCTCGTAGGGCACAAAGATCGCTTCAGCCGGATCGGTGCCGATGCTGATCTGACCGGCTTTGCTGGCTAGAACGCCGATAATGTCGAACTGCACGCCGTTGAGGCTGATGCGCTGGCCGATAGCGACCTCGTGCCCGCCGTAGAGTTTCTCGGCCACGTTCTTGCCGATCACGGCCACGCGGGCGCGGCCCGTGTCGTCAGCGGAGGTGAGCAGGCGTCCAGCCGCCAAAGCCTGCGGGCTGATCGTGAAGAACGCGGGGCTGATGGCGCGCACCCCGTAGTTGCTGCGCTGGCCGTTGGCGATCACTTGGGCGTCGCCGCTCCATTCGATAGCCATCGCCTGCACCGCCGGTGATCGACCGGGCTGCATAATCGCTAGGGCGTCGGCGCTGGTCAGGCTGGCTGTCTGCTCCACATCGATCCGGTTGGTGTCGATAAACGGCACGATGTAGACTGTCCCGATGCCAAGCTGGTCGAACTGGCTGGTCAGGAAACCCTGGAATCCGTTGCCCATCGCCAGCATGCCGATCACCGCACCCACACCGATGACGATGCCGAGCATCGTCAGGGCCGCACGGAGCTTGTTGGACAGCAGGGCGCGAAAGGAGATTCTGAAGGACTCAATGATGTTCATAAGGCGGCCCCAGCGATGATCCGATCCGTCACGGCCTCATCGGCGGCCACGCTGCCGTCGCGCACGCTGATGATGCGCTGGGCGTGCTGGGCCACATCGTGCTCGTGCGTAACGAGGATGACGGTGATGCCTTGCTCGCTGTTGAGCCGCTGGAAGATGGCCATGATCTCCTCGCCAGTGCGAGTGTCGAGGGCGCCGGTCGGTTCGTCGGCCATGATGATCCGTGGCTCGTTGACCAGGGCGCGGGCGATGGCTACGCGCTGTTGCTGACCACCCGAGAGTTCGTTGGGCTTGTGGTCGAGGCGTTGGCCCATGCCCACAGACTCCAGGGCCGCCTTGGCTCGCTCGCGCCGGTTGCCCCGGTTCGTCCCATAGAGCATGGGCAGTTCGACATTGCGCAGGGCGCTGGTGCGCTGGAGCAGCATGTACTGCTGGAAAACAAAACCAATCTTCTGGTTGCGGATCGCCGCCAGTTGGTTGTCGTCCAGATCACCGACGTTCACCCCGTCTAGCTCATAATCGCCGCTGCTGGGCTGATCCAGACAGCCGATGATGTTCATCAGCGTACTCTTGCCGCTGCCCGACGGCCCCATAATCGCCACCATCTCGCCCGCACGGATTTTTAGCGAGATGCAGCGCAGGGCGTGAACTTCGACATCGCCCATGCGGTAGACTTTGGAGAGGTCTTTGACGTGGATCAGGTCGCTCATAGCATGTTCGCCATATTATTTATCAGGTGTTAGGTGTCAGGTGTCAGGTGTCAGGTGTC
>CAIRFY010000623.1 GCA_903877945.1 uncultured Oscillochloris sp.
CCCCTCTCCCCGTGAGGGAGAGGGGCAGGGGGTGAGGGTCGTCCGGCAGCAAACTGTCAAGCAGGATGGAAACATGCCTTAGTGCGGCTTGCTCGGTGGCGGGGGCGCGGCGACATGCGGCGCGGCGGCCAGCAGTTGATTGAGCATCTGCCGCCCCTCGGGGACGAAGGTTACTCGGGCGCCGCTCTCCGTGATGTTCTGCATCTCTAGGATAGAGAACAGGGTGTCGGCTACCTCCTTATCTGCTCCGATAAGGTTGAGGGCTTGACCCAGGATCTGCGGGCGGATGGCGAGTGCCTTGGCGAACTCAATCGCCGCATGGCGCTCGGCGGTGCTGGTGATGATGCTCACCTGGTTCGCGCCATCCTGTTTGATCGCCGAGGTCACCTGGCGTAGCCGGTTCACCACTTTGGCCTCGATCTGGCGGATCATGCCCACATCGCGGAAGTGTACCTTGCGGATGTAAATCGAGCCAAGCTGGTAGCCCCACTCCGCCGACTTAGGCGAAACCTCAGCGCGCACCGACTGGCTCATTGAGTGGCGGTTCTCCAGCATTTCGCCGAGGGGCAGGTTGCTCAGCGTGCGTACAACCGCGTTGCTGACGTTCGCCGCCAGGGAACCCTGCGGGTCGGCGTTCTTAAACAGGTAGGCCACCGGGTCGTTGATCTTCATCTCGTACCACGCCCCGATGCCCATAGGCGCACCTTCCTCGGAGTTGACGGGCTGGCTACGCAGGTATGCTTGGTCGAGCCGCATGTCAAGGACGTAGCACTTCCCGAAGAAGTTGATGATCAGGGCCGACAGGCCCAGCGAGGACGGCAGAATGTGCAGGCCGGGCTCACGCAGCACGCCGACCACATTGCCGAACAACGTGTAGACCTGGCAGGAGCCTTCGCGCACGATGGTAAAGAGCCCGAACAGCCGTCCTAGCCCGATCAGCAGCGGTACCAGGAAAAACGACAGCACGAACGTAGTACCGGCGGAGGTCATAAAGGTAAGCAGATCTCTCACTTTTCCACCTCCATAATCACGCGCTCGGCCTGGCGGAAGAGGTTCAGGCGCACGTTGCGCACATACGAGGCCAGAGCGCCCGGGCCGCTTTGGCGCAGGGCGCGCAGTTGCTCGGCCTGGGCCTTGAGCGGCTCAACCTCAGCCTGGGCCTTCAGCGTCTCGATCTCCACCGCCCGCTTCGACTGGACAATCTTCTGGTCGGCTGACGCCTGGGCCAGACTGATGTCGGACGAAACCTGGTTGTGGGCCGTATTGATCGCGGCCATCGCCGACTCAACCTCGGTCGGCGCATCAATCTCGGTGATCAGCGAGGCGTCCAGCGCGATCCCGTAGCGCACCGGCGACGAGAGGCTCTCGCGATCCATGTGTTCGTTCAGGTCGCGCAGGTTCTTGCGCAGGTCGTTGATCGAAACCCCCGAGACCGCGCTGGCGTCGGTGGGCTGCGAGGCCAGGCCCAGCGCTGTCGAGGGCGGAGCCTCGAAGTTGGCAATGCGCTCGCGCAAGATGGAGATGAAATAGGCCATTACATGGACGATGGGACGCTTTACGCCAAAGAGATAGGCGTAGAGGTGGCGCTCGGAGATACGGTAGCGGATCTGGCCCTTCAGCCCCACGTTGAGCTGATCCTTGGTGACGGCTTCAAGCACCGTACCGCCGTTGTTGGCTCGTGGGTCTTCCATATCAAGCGCCATGTTGACGGTCTGTGTGGCCACCGAGACCTTGAAGATCTTCTCCCAGGGCCACTTGAAGTAGGGGCCACCAGGCTGGATGATCCGCAACTGCGGGTAGTTGTAGCGATCCCGCTCGTCCGGGCGCAGGTACTCGGCGAAAGGATCCTCGGTACTCGTCGCAGCGGGCATCCGCTCGGCGCGCCCGAAGACAGTCTTGACCGCTCGTTCGTTCTGGTTCAGCGTATAAAAACTGAACAGGATGTAGCGGACGAGAAACCAACCAACAAAGCCAGCGATGATGCCGAGAGCTGTGGCAGTCATGGGCGTTGTTCCTCCTGTTGGATATATCTGGCAACCAGTGTAGGTTCCATCATGATATACGGAGGAAGGAGGAATAGGTAGCAGCAGTGAACGAACGTGATCACGAATAACGGATAGGGAGCATCCTACGGGTGCGCGTAGCTACCCGTTGTATTCATCTGGCGAGATGCGGACGCGGTTTCGCCCGCTCAACTTGGCACGGTACAGGGCCATATCGGCTGCCTGGATGACAGCGGTGATGCTGGAACTGACACGTGTCCACATCGCTACGCCGGTCGAGATCGTGACCCGCGCATCGGGGTGCGCCTGAATAATCCGTTCACTGGCAATAGCGAGGCGAATGCCCTCGGCCCGGATGATGGCGTTCTCCAAGTTCGTGTCGATCAGGACGCAGATGATCTCTTCACCGCCATATCGGCAGACAATATCGCTGGTGCGGAGGCGGGACTGGATCAGTACCGCGATGGATCGGAGCGTCTCGTCGCCCGCCACATGCCCATAGGTGTCATTGATCTGCTTAAAGTGGTCGATATCGATCATTAATATGGCCAACTGATAATTCAGTCGTCGCCCCCGAGCAATCTCACGCGGCAGAGTTTCATCGAGGTAACGCCGGTTGTAAAGATTGGTGAGCGGGTCGCGGAACGTCTGCTCGCGCATCTGCAACTGGAGGTTGCGCAATTCTTCCATCTGTCCATGCAGATGAGCATTTGCCAAGCGTAGCTCGGCCTCAATCTGTTTGCGCTCCGTCTCAGCCCTATGGCCATCAGTAACATCGTGGATGAATGAGAGCAAGTATGCCTTGCCCTTAATCTTCAGGGTGTTTGAATAAACCTCGACATCGCGCACCTCACCGGACGCCAGCCGGTGACGAAAGTTGAAATAGTTTTTACGCCGCTCCATCGCGTTACGCATTTCGCGCTCGATCTCCTCCTTCGAAAGCTGGTTGATCTCCTGGATCTTCATATGGAACAGGCGATCATACGGATACCCATAAAAATCGGTGGCGGCCTGGTTCGCATCAACAATCTGCCCGGTTAGGGGATCGATCAGCAGCTTGACCGACCGATCCTCGAAGAAGATCATCCGAAAGCGCGCTTCGCTCTCGTACAGCGCATCCTGCGCCAATTTGCGCTCGGTGACATCCGTCAGGGTTCCCGCTGTCCCCGTAGCATTCCCCTGCGCATCCAGAGTCAGGCGTGCCGACACATCAACCCAGATGAACCCACCATTGCGGTGCAGGTAGCGGATCTCGTGTCGGCAGTGAGCTTTCTTGCGCTCAATCAACGGCTGGAATAAATCAATGTTGCGCTGACGATCATCAGGGTACACGTACTCCAAGAAGATCTGGCCCAGACTCGTGTCCACATCAAAGCCGGTTATCTCGCGCCATGCCGGGTTAAGGAAAATCCAGCGGCCCTCCGCATCGGTGCGGAAGATCACCTCCTTCAAATCTTCGACCAGCAGCCGATACTGCTCCTCGCGCTCGCGCAGGGCCGCCTCCAACCGCCGCTGCTCAGTCACATCGCGCACCGTGCAGAAGAGATACGATTGGCCCTCGTGGCTGATCGTCGACACGCTGATCGCGGCGTCGTAGATGCTGCCATCAAGGCGACGATGCTGCGTCAGAATCGGGCGCCCATCCTCAATAGTACGGGCCACCAGAACTGGGAGATCATCATTGACCCACTGCGGATCCCACTCGCTGACATGGCGCGGCACTCTGTCGGCGGAGGTAATGCCTAACATGTGCAGAAAGGTCTGGTTGGCGTAGATCAGGTTGCCGATATAGTCAATGACGTGGATGCCATCAGGGGACTGATCGAGGAGAGGCGCAATTGCGTTGAGGAGCCACGGCGGAATTGACGAATAAGATGCGTCCATGGCTGCTCCCGAAAAAGTATGGTGGAGACGGTGGGGATGTCTCCCATGCCGTCCCCAGAATATTCGACGGAGATGCGTAAAAACGTGCTTCGCCATCGTACCGCGAGCAGCGCGTTCTGTCACCTGAGACAAGGTTCGCAGATACTTTACAGTTTGTCGCCATTCAGCCCTCACCCCCCAGCCCCCTCTCCCTGAACGGGAGAGGGGGAGTCGGATGCGTCCTGCTGCGGAATCTCCCCTCTCCCCGTGAGGGAGAGGGGCAGGGGGAACAGCCCTGCGATCCTGGTCAGGACTGATACAGAGTCCCCGAATACCCCCGGTTGGCGACTGACATTGTGCCGGAGGGGGCAACGCGCCGGGCGTCGGCGTCGGCCGACGCCCGATGAGACTCAGTCTCCCAGTTGCAACAGCCCAAGCACCTCGTCACGTGTGGGCAGCGAGGATTGAGCGCCGGGGCGGGTAGCGGCCAGGGCACCGGCGGCGCAGCCCCAGCGCAGAGCCTCGGTCGGAGACAGACCCTCGGACAAGGCCACGGCAAACCCGCCGACGAAGGCGTCCCCGGCGGCGGTGGTATCGACAGCATCGACGCTGAAGGCAGGGAGGAGGGTGACGCCATCCGGGCCGAACATCGCCACACCGCCCGCGCCAAGGGTGATGATCACATTCGGCACGCCGCAGACGGCGCTCACGGCACGGGCCAGCACCTCCGGCGGAACACCGCTCGACTCATCGAGGAAAACAGCGGCCTCGCTCTCGTTCGGAATGAGATAGTCCACGTGAGCCAGCAACTCGGCGGGGAGTCGCCCAACCGGGGCGGGAGCGGGGTTCAGGATCACCGTGGCTCCGGCGGCGTGGGCAATGGCGGCGGCGCGGACGACAGTGGGAAGGGGAACCTCCAACTGGAGGAGCAGCACGCGGGCTACGGCGATCAGCGGCGCGACCGCATCCACATCCTCGGGCATCAGGGCCGCGTTGGCACCGGGCGCGATCACAATCGTATTCTGGCCACCCACTTCCACCGTAATCAGGGCCACGCCGGTGGACAAGCCGGGAGTAGAGAGCACATGCTCAACATTCACATCATCTGTCTCGGCGGAGAGCCGCAGCATCTGGCCGAAGCCATCGGCGCCCACGCGCCCGATCATCGCTGTACGCGCACCCATACGGGCGGCGGCCACCGCCTGATTCGCGCCCTTGCCG
Source organism: uncultured Oscillochloris sp. (assembly GCA_903877945.1). Classification (GTDB taxonomy): domain Bacteria; phylum Chloroflexota; class Chloroflexia; order Chloroflexales; family Chloroflexaceae; genus Oscillochloris. The sequence continues at coordinate 5,088 of CAIRFY010000623.1, forward strand.
CCGGGGTAGGTGACGAACGGCCCCCCGCTCAGCGTCTCGCCTGGCCGAGGCAGTCTGGGCGAACGGACAACCAGATCCATATTGAGCGATCCGACCACAATGATCATTGTATTCCTTGGTAAAAAGCCACACGACCCGTACCCCCCTGTCCCTCTCCCTCAGGGAGTGAGGGGGCACAGACGGCTATAACAGGCCGAAGACGAAGAATGTGCTGACGACGCAGGCGCAGGAGAGGGCCAGGCCGGCCACCACCTGCATCAGCGTGTGGTTCCGCGTGCGCAGTCTGGCCCAGCCCAAGCTCAGGGCGCAGAGCCACAGGAGCAGACCGAGAGGCTCGGAGTAGAGGGCGGCGATGGTGGCGCAGGAGCCGATCCCGGCCGCGTGGATGCTGATCTTCCAGAACAGATTGATGAACCAGGACAGGCCGTTGAGCAGGGCCGCACTGGCGAACATGGCCACGAAGGGCCTCGGCGCGCCTAGGAAGTTCAGCAGTGCGATGCCCACCAGCACGGTGGCCATGCCGAACAGGTAGAGTTCATTGCGCTGCGAGCGCACCGAGACATCGTCGTCGGTATAGGCACCCTGGCGCAGTCGCACGCTGAAGAAGATCGTCGGCGGCAGCACTTGAACCAGAGAGCAGAGGGCGGCCCAGCCAAGGCCGTTGGACAAGGGGCGCACGCCCAGCATCCCGACAATGAAGATGCTGAGAATGCTCAGCGTGACCGGGTGAAAAATCTGTGAGATCAAGCGGGCGACGGCGTAGCCGCGCCCAGGAGGGGCGCCGCGCCGCAGAGCCTCGGCGGTCAAATCATTGTGTTGTGTCATGTCCTCAAATCCGTCATGCGCGTGGACCAGCCAGTGCGCGGTAGATGTCAATCAGGCCAGATGCGGCGGTATCCCAGCTAAAGCGTTGAGCTTGCACCGGGCCAGCGGCGCGTAGCCGCTCGTGTTCGCTCAGGGCACGGGCGATCCCGCCCGCAATCGCCGCAGGGTCGAGCGGATCATCCACCAGCACCGCTGCGTCACCGACCACCTCGGGCAAGCTAGAGACGGCTGCTGTCACCACGGGGGTGCCGCAGGCCAGTGCCTCCAGGGCCGGTAGGCCGAAACCCTCGTAGAGCGATGGGTAGACGAAGGCTCTGGCCAGATTATACACCCCCGGCAGGTGGGATTCGTCCACAAAGTTAAGGAAGCGCACCCGTTCGGCGAGGCCCAGGCGCTCCACGGCGGCAAAGATCTCCGCGTAGAGCCAGCCGCGCCGCCCAGCGATCACGAGACTCAACTCGGGATACGCGCCCCCGGCGGTCAGATGCGCGAACGACTCGATCAGGCGCACCAGGTTCTTGCGCGGCTCCAGGGTGCCCACGAAGAGTAGGAACGACTTGGGCAGGCCGAGCTGCGCCCGCAGCGGCTCGCATTCAGCGGCGGGCAACGGGCGGAAGCGCGGGTTTACGCCGGGGTAGAGCAGGCGCACGCGCTCCTGGCCCACGCCCAGCAGCCGCCCAAGATCCGCACCTGTGGCCAGCGAGTCGACCAGCACCAGATCGGCCCGGCGCAGCGAACGCGGCACGGCGGACATCAGATAGCGGCGTAGACCGGCGTCAGCCGTCTCCGGGCGCACCATAAAGGTCAGGTCGTGAACGGTGAGCAGGGCGCGGGCGCGGGTGGGCGGCAGCACAAAGTCGGGGGCGTGCAGGATGTCGATCTTACCGATGAGCGCCTCGACCGGGACGGGCAGGCGCAGACGCTGCCAGAGAATCGTCAGCAGGCGTGGGCTGAGCGGGATGGGCCGGGCGCGCACGTTGGGGTTGGCCGCGCAGAGGGCGGCCAGCTCGCGCAGGTACGGGCCATCTGGCGGCAGCCCGCCCGCCGCGTAGAAGAGCACATAGCGCAGGGATCGGTCGCGTGGCACCGTGGCGGCGATCAGCTCACGGGTGTAGCGACCAATCCCGGCACCCTGCCAGGCCGCCGCCGTGTAATCAACCCCGATAATCATGCGGTAGTTCGTAGCATCTGCAAGGCGTAAGACGCCGCACCATCCTACAGGTTCGCTACCGCAGAGTCAAACCGGGCCCATGACTGCTGCAATGTCAGCCTCGGCCCCTCACCCCCAGCCCCTCTCCCTCACCATATCTTTACCCACATCTTTTTTATCGCAGTACAATGCGGTTTATCGGCCCCCCCGGCATGCGACTGACGTCGCGGCGCAGAGCCTCTAGCTGGCCGCCCGCCGACGCGGGCGGTTCCGGCGTCGGCGAAGGCCGACGCC
>CAIRFY010000624.1 GCA_903877945.1 uncultured Oscillochloris sp.
ACATCGGTGTTGGCGATTGGCCGCGCCGAGACGCCCAGCACATCGCGGATGACCCCGCCCACGCCGGTGTTCGCCCCGCCGAAGGGTTCCAGGGCGCTGGGGTGGTTATGCGTCTCTACCTTAAACGAAACCTCGTGATCCTCGCCGAAGGCGATGATCCCGGCATTGTCCACGAAGGCGGAGAGTACCCAGCTATCGCTAGGAATGCAAAATGCAGAATGCAAAATGCAAAAGTGAGGCTGTTCGGCGTCTTGGCGCAAGATGCGATCAGTCGCCGCTATCAAGAAAGTCTTGATCAGGCTATCAATCTCAACATCTTGCTCCAGCAGGTTATATGCAGGGTAAAGGGCTGGATCCGGCTGTTCCGAAGCATTGTGCATTTTGTATTGTGCATTGTGCATTCGATACCGCACCTTCGCCTTAAACGTCTTATGGCTACAGTGCTCGCTCCAGGTCTGAGCAATCGTCTCCAACTCGCCGTCGCTGGGGTCGCGCCCGATCTGGGCGAAGTAATCGCGCACGGCGCGCATCTCGTCGAGGTCGAGGGCCAGGATACCGGCACGGCTGATCCGTAGCAACTCCTCGTCGGCGGCGGCGCGCAAGGGCACGTGGGCAATCACCGGGTCAACCGGGGTTGGCGGCGACACCAGGGCCGTATAGAAGGCCAGACGGGCCTGCGGAGCGTCGCCGGGATGGTAGACAAAGGTTGTCTGCACAAGATCGATAGCCAGTTCCTTGGCACGGGCCTGCGGGTCGATGGGCGCGGGCAGCAGGTAGCGGCTGATGGCGCGGGCCTGTTCGACCGTGGTCACACCCAGGCGGCGGGCACCCTCGGCGGCGTTCTCGCCTGCGTTATCCGTGACACCGGGGCGGTAGGCGACCTCGACCACGCCAGCGGCCCGTGTGCCAAGATCCTCCTCCGCCAACGAATCGGACGAGAGATCGCACCAGTTCACCTGCTGCACCACCGGGTCGTGGAGCAACTCCGCAGCCATGCGTGCCACATCGAAGGGGGAGAGCTGTGGTCCAGCGAGCAAGTACAGCGTATGAACAACCTCGCCAGCGGCGGGCAACTCGCGTGGGGCGACGGTGACAAGAAAATGAGGCATGGCGCATCCAGGTGGTGGTAGCTTCCGGGGCTTCGATTGTAGCCGATAGGGGATGGTGCGTCAAGGCTGAGGCATATCATGAAAAAAGGCCGACGTACTATTGCGTCGGCCTAGATCATTGCGGCGTGGCGGGTGCATCATGCCATCTGATGTTCCCATGCGCTTGAGCGGCGATAGGCGGCGTAGGTTGAGAGATCGCGGATAATCCGTTGGAGCAGATCGCGCTCGATTGGATCATCGTAGCCCGCGAGCAACCGACGGATCGGCTCGTGGTTCTCAGATAGCGGGGCGTAGCGATAGCTGAGATCGCCGCTCTGGCTTACCGAGCGTCCCATCACGCCATCCTCAACCAGTTCCTCAAGCGACTGTGCCACACTCCATATGTCGCGGCAAACTCGGTCGGCGATCATCCGAGATGTCGCTTCCATGCGCGGATTCTCGTGGAAAATGAGCAGCAAATGAAGCTTTGCGGGAGTATCTATTGCCTTCTCAAGGAGCCGCTGAATAATGGGGTCTATCATTGACCTTCTCCTCCCACGATGAATCTTCGTTGATCCTACGTGCGGACTATGGGTGCCACCTGCGGAAACAGATCAGGACGAGAGCAGAGACGCGTTTTGCAGTGGCTCCTGCAACGTGGAAGGAGCGGGCAAACGGGGTGTTTACCTATCGAATGAACTCTTTGTCACAATCTCTCCCTATGGATTATACACGAAACCTGTGCAAGATACTAGGGGCACTTTTTTTAATTTCCTGACAAACTGGTTAAGAGGCGTTTACTGTTCCCAAAGCGGGTATAATAGGGGCCGGTCGTGGTACGAGGTTCTGTATTCCGTAGCTCTCGTGTGGAACACAGGGCATAGATCACGTAGCAAAAAACGGGCATTATATGTCAATTACACCAGGAGCGTAGACATGGCAAAGCTGAAAGTGGCGGTGCTGGGAGCCACAGGTACGGTCGGCCAGCGCTTTATTCAACTCCTCGAAGGGCACCCCTGGTTCGAGGTGGGTGCCCTCACCGGTAGCGAGCGCAGCGCCGGACGCACCTACGCCGAGTCTAGCCGCTGGGTACTCGACACGCCTATCCCCGCCGCTGTGCGCGATATGCGAATCATGCCCGAGGATGCTAACCTGGATACGCCCCTGGTCTTTTCGGCCCTGCCGAGCAAGACCGCCGGGGGCATCGAGGCGCGTCTGGCCGCCGCCGGTCACGTGGTCTGCTCGAACGCCAGCGACCACCGCATGGCCGATGATGTACCCCTGCTCATCCCCGAGGTGAACCCGGATCACCTTGACTTGATCGCGATCCAACGCAAGAACCGTGGCTGGAGCGGGGCGATTGTGACGAATCCAAACTGCACCTCGACGCCGCCGACGATGCTTCTGCGCCCGCTGATCGATGCCTTCGGGGTGAATAAGCTGCTGCTGGTGAGCATGCAGGCTCTGTCGGGAGCGGGCTACCCCGGCGTGCCCTCCTACGACTCGACCGAAAATGTGGTGCCCTACATTGGCGGCGAGGAGTCTAAGGTTGAACTGGAACCGCAGAAAATGCTGGGTACCCTGCGCGACGGGCGGGTTGAGTCGGCGACGTTTACCACCTCGGCTCACTGCAACCGCGTGCCCGTGCTGGAGGGCCACCTGATCTGCCTGTCAATCGGCTTCACCCGTCGGCCACACCTTGATGATCTGATGGCTGCCCTATCCGGCTTCCGCGCTCTGCCCCAGGAGATGAAGCTGCCTAGCGCACCGGCCCAGCCCATCGTGCTGCGCGATGAGCCTGACCGACCGCAGCCTCGCCGCGACCGTATGATCGGCAACGGGATGGCTACGGTGATTGGCCGGGTGCGCGAGTGCCCGCTGCTCGACTATAAGCTGGTGGCCCTCGGGCATAACACGATTCGCGGCGCGGCCGGCGGATCGCTGCTTAACGCTGAGTTGATGTATGCCCAAGGGATGCTTTCCTAGCCCGTGATCTCTGTTTGAATGGTTGGTGTGCGGTGAGGACGCTCACCAACCATTCAAAAAAACGCAATAGAGCATAAGTAACGCTGTCACGCTGAGCGAAGCGAAGCGTCCCGGTCGGGATTCTTCGCTTCGCTCAGAATGACAGGACGCCTCACAGCGTTACCTCTACGGTATTGCAAAAAAACGCACCGAGGGATGATGAGCGCAACGATTGCCGATCTAACCGCCGACCGGGTGTTTTACCGCGATCTGGAGTCGTGCGACCCGAGCCTGCCTGGGCTGGAGGCGCTGCGCGAGCCGCTGGGGTTGCCTGCGGGGCTGATCCCGCGCAAGCGCGAGCTATCCTACGCACGGGTGGCTCTGGCTATTGCCGAGGCGGCCCAGGCTCAGCGCGGCGGGCCGCCACTCCGCGCCCTGCTCGTCATCGGCGACACCGAGAACGACCGGCTCCTGGCCCATTACCTGAACAAGTTGCCGGACGCACCGCAGGCATACGGGCTGATCGGCGAGGACCGCCCGGTGGTGCCCGAGAGCCTGATCTGGGATGGCCCGATTGCCACGGCGACCCGCTGGTCGCTGCTGCACCCGTGGGCGACCGAGCTAGAACGCCGGGGGGTGCGCTGGGATCGCACTGCCTTGCTGATCGATATTGATAAGACGCTGCTCGGCCCACGCGGGCGTGGCGACGGGGCTATCGACGATGCGCGAGCCGAGGGCGCCCTCGCTGTGGCCGGCGATCTGCTCGGCACAACGCTGGATATTTCGCTCTTTCGTCGGATCTACGCCGAGCTGTGCCGCAAGGAGTGGCACGGCTTTACCCTGGACAACCAGGACTATGTTGTCTCTACTGCGCTGCTGATCGCCAGCGGTACGATCAGCTATGAAGATCTGGACATTGGTGTGGACTCGGGCGAACTGCCCAGTTTCGCGGCGCTGCTGGATGCGGTGACGCCACGTGTACCCGCGCCTTTGGTCGCGCTCCACGCCGAACTGCGCGAGCGGGTGGCGGCGGGCGACCCGACGCCCTTCAAGCTCTTCCGCCGGGCCGAGTTTATCTCCACCGTGGCGCGTATGGGCGACGGGCGGCTCACCCTCTGCGGCGAGTTGTTCACCCTGGCCGAGCGGCTGATCGCGGCGGGTGCCCTCGGCATGGCTACCTCCGACAAACCGGCGGAGTCGGCTCTGCCAAGCCCCGCGCAGGCTGCGGCGGGCATCCTCCCGCTGCATCGTACCCCGGCTAAGGTGATCTGAATATGCTGGTTGATTTCTCCATGCGTTGATGATCTGGTTCAGTCATAGTGGGCAAATGCTTCGTTTTTGCTCTGATGTCCCAGTGAGTGTAATGTGAACACCAAAACATGGTATCTCTGGGCCGTTGTGGTGGCCCTCTCGGTGCTGCTTGGTGCGGGAGTTGCCTGGGCGCACCCCACGATCAATCGTATGGAGCCGCCATCTCATGCGCGGCTGGAGAAGCCCCCGACCCGACTGAGGATCACGTTTGACGAGTCCCTGGAGATGACCAGCGCTTTGGATCTGCACGACTCGCTGGGGCACGAGGTTGTCTCGGGTGGTGCGCCGCTGTCCAGTGACCCGACAACCCTCGCTCTGGATCTGCCGCCGATTGGTCCGGGGATCTATACAATGGTGTGGACGGTGATTGGCAGCGACGGGCATATTGTGAAGGGCAACGCGGTTTTTACCGTGCTGAGCGATGCTGTATCCGCACGCTCAGCGCCAGCACAGCCCTCCTCACTTCCCCCAGTCTCCGTGCCGGAGGTTCCGCCGCTGGTGGCAATCCTGCTGCGCGGGTTCATGCTGATGGGCGTGGCAACCGGCACGGGCGGCCTCGCATTCCTGATCTGGCTGCTCGGCCCGGATCTGATTCACGCGGGCGGCGACCCCGCCATCCTGCGGCGCTGGCAGATCCGACTGGCGGTTCCGCTGCTGATCTGTGCCGCAATCGCGCCGCTGATGCTTGTGGAGCAGACATATCTCACCTTCGGCACGGTAAACCTGACGGGGCTGATTCGCGTAGCAACCACGCGCTACGGGCAGGTGCTGCTGGTTCGCTCGGGCCTGTCCATCGCTCTTGTGATCGCGGCGGTGCCGCTCCAGCGCGACCAGTACATCCGCCACGGCGTCTGCCTGACACTCAGCGCATGGCTGCTGCTTAACTTCTCGCTGAGTAGCCATGCGGCGGCAGACCCCGCACCGATGCTGCCTATCCTCTCTGACGCGATCCACCTGGGGGCAATATCGCTCTGGGCGGGCGGGCTGATCGCCTTCGCTGCCATGCTGCCGAGCGCCCTGCGATCTGTCCCCGAGGCGCGCCGTCCCGACTTGCTGCGCACGCTGTTTACCCAGTTCTCAGTCATGGCTGCGGTCAGTGTGACCATGCTCGCTGCCACTGGTTCCTACGCCGCCATGCGCCGCATGGGTGCCTTGTCTGACCTTTGGATGACGGGCTATGGACAGGCGCTTCTGGTCAAGCTGATCGCATTCGGCGCGATGCTGCTCTTTGGTGCCTACTACCTGTTGGTCGCCCGGCTCCAAGTGGACGCATGGGCGACCGCGTCGGCAGAGCAGACCCAGCAATTGCCGCGTCTGCTTAGCCGTACCCTGCAACTGGAGGCCATCCTCGGGTTGATCGCCATTCTCGCAGCCGGTATTCTCACGAGCCTAGCCCCGCCCACATCGTCCTTTGTCGCGGCAGCGGCGTCTGTTGCTCGTGCCACCCCGACCATCATCCGCGTGCCCACGGTCACTCCTGGGCCGCCCCGTACTCTTGTTCCCAGCCAGCCCTTTGACCAGACTCAGGGGGTCGGCGATCTGCGCGTGCGTCTGGAGGTGAACCCCGCCAGCATTGGCAACGACCGCTTTAAGGTAACGGTGACCGACCAGGGCGGGGCACCGGTTGCGACGCAGGTGGTGCGGCTTGATTTTGCAATGCTGGAGATGGATATGGGCACAAACCAGTTCGTCGCCACGCCTGAGGCGCAGTCCAGTTACACGGTGAGCGGCGCACCCCTGAGTATGGTCGGCACGTGGCAGGTGATGGTGACGGTTCGGCGCGCTGGGGAGAGGGATGTTGAGGCGGTCTTTAGCGTGCCGGTAGGTGAGAGACCTCGTTTTGCTGCCGGATAGCCCTCACCCCCTGCCCCAACACCTTTCACATAACGAATCTCCCGCCGCGCAGCCCTCACCCCCCAGCCCCCTCTCCCTGAGCGGGAGAGGGGGGGCCGGAAGCTTTCTACTACGGAATCACCCCTCTCCCCGTGAGGGAGAGGGGCAGGGGGTGAGG
>CAIRFY010000625.1 GCA_903877945.1 uncultured Oscillochloris sp.
GATGCCTTCGACTCCCCCTCTCCCGCTCAGGGAGAGGGGGCTGGGGGGTGAGGGCTGCTCGGCGATCACACGACTTTGCTCATGCCCTGAGAGGCAACCGACGAATCGGTTCCTTATTCCTGTGTTCGTAATCCATAAGGTTTGTGTTCATCATCGAAGCCGAGGGCGTCGGAGACGATGTAGAGCGGTCGGCCCTTGACCTCGTCGTAGATCCGGCCGACGTACTCGCCGATGATGCCGATGGAGACTAGTTGCACCGCGCCGAGGAAGAGGACCATCGCGAGGGTGCTGGCCTGCCCGTAGAAGGCCGAGTCGGTCGGGTTACCGGTGTAGAGCAGGCGCATGATCACCACGGCGATCAGGAATGTCATGCTGATCGCGGCGGTGATGAAGCCCAGGTAGGTGGCCAGTTGGAGCGGTAAGTAGCTGAAGCTGGTGATCCCATCCAGAGCGAATTTGAGCATCTTGCGCAGGGGGTATTTGGTGTCACCGGCCTTGCGGGCGTGGCGTCGGTAGGGCACGCCCGCCTGCTTGAAGCCTACCCACACCGATAGTCCACGCATAAAGCGGTGGTGCTCGCGGATGCGCGCCAGCGAGTCGACCACCTTGCGATCCATCAGCCGGAAGTCGCCGGTGTCTACCGGGATGTTTACGCTGGTGATTTTGATGATCAGGCGGTAGAACAGGGCCGCCGTCATGGTCTTAAACCAAGTCTCGCCCTCGCGCTCGGCGCGCACCGCGTAGACCACCTCGTAGCCCTCGCGCCACTTGGCGATCAGCTCAGGGATAACCTCAGGCGGATCCTGAAGGTCTGAGTCGATCACCACGACCGCGCAGCCCTGGGCGTAGTCGGTGCCGGCGGTGATCGCCAGTTGGTGGCCGAAGTTCTTTGAGAAGTAGACCACTTTCACCCGTGGGTCGCGCCGGTTGATCTCGCGCATCAACTCGGGCGAGCGGTCGCGGCTGCCGTCGTTCACCAGCACGATCTCGAAGGGTTCGCCTAGCGGCTCCAGGGCCGCGCTCGTTCGCTGGCAGAACTCTTCGATCAGCTGCTCCTCGTTATATACCGGCGCGACCACTGAGAAGGTGGGACGTTTATTGATCATTTCATCTCCTCCCAGTTCGGGCCGGTCTCGACATCGACGCCCAGGGGTACCTGCTGCGCCACGCCGTCTTCGTCGCTCCACTTCAATTCGTAGGCGTGTTCCATCACCGCACGCACGAGATCTTTGGCTATCTCAACCTCGTCGTTGGGAGCCTCCAAGATCAACTCGTCGTGAACCTGGAGCAGGATGCGCGTGCGCAGGTCGCGCTCGTCAATGGCGCGGGCCAGTTTCACCATCGCAATTTTCATGATGTCGGCGGCGGTACCCTGGATGGGCGCGTTGACTGCCTCGCGCTCAGCGGCCGCCCGCCGTGGCCCCTTGGTCTGGAGGTCGTGTATCTCGCGGCGCCGTCCGAAGATCGTCGAGACGTAGCCGCTGGCCTGTCCGCGCTCCAGCGTCTCGTTGATGTAGGAGCGGATGCCGGGGAAGCGGGCGAATAGGCCGTCGATGAGGGACTGAGCATCGGTTCTGCTCAGTTCGGTGCGCTGAGCCAGGCCGAAGGCGCTCATGCCGTAGATCACGCCAAATACCACAGACTTCGCGATCCGGCGCTGATTCTTGTCCACCTGCTCAATCGGCACGCCGAAGAGCTGCGCCGCTGTGGCCGCATGAATATCCTGGCCCTCGCGGAAGGCCCGCACCAGGCTTGGGTCTTTGGTGATGTAGGCCAAGACGCGCAGTTCGATCTGTGAGTAGTCGGCGGCGATGAAGGTGTGTCCCGGCGCGGCCACAAACCCGCGTCGAATCTCGCGGCCCTCTTGGGTTCGCACGGGGATGTTCTGAAGGTTTGGCTCATTTGAGCTAAGTCTCCCCGTCGCCGCCCCTACCTGATTATACGACGTATGCACCCGCCCGGTCTGTGGGTTGACTAGGCTGGGCAGCACATCCACGTAGGTACTTTTGAGCTTGCTGAGCTGGCGGTACTCTAGGATGCGCTCGCACATCCCGCTGGTGTCTTCAACGCGCAGCCGCTCCAGGGTGTCGGCGGTGATCGAGTATTTCTTGGTCTTCGCGGTGAGATCAACGCCCTTGGTAGGCAGGCCGATTTTGCCGAAGAGAATATCACTGAGCTGGTCACTAGAATTGATATTGAACGGCCTCTCGGCGATCTGGTAGATTTCGTGTTCGATTGCGCCGATGCGTGCGCCAAGCCCGACGCCGAGTTGCTCAATGTAGAGCGTATCGAGGCCGATACCCGCCAGTTCCATTTTCACCAGTACGTCCACCAACGGCAATTCCATGCGCTGGAAGAGTGCGGCCAGCCGCTCGTTGGCGGCCAGTTGCGGCTCCAGGGCGTGTACGAGGCGCAAGGTCATGTCGGCGTCAGCGGCGGCGTAGGGCGTGGCCAAGGCCACCGGCACCTTGTCGAAGGTGATTTGCTTGCTGGCCTTGCCGATGAGAGCCTCAATCGAGGTCATCTCATCGGGGAGTTGAAGTTCGTAGAATGCCAGATCCTTCAGCCCAACACTTTTGCCCAGGAGGGCCGCCACGATCATCGTGTCGAAGGCCAGGCCACGCACCGTGATCCCCACGCCCCGCAGCATCTCGATGTCGAACTTGGCGTTGTGGGCGTACTTAGCCGTGGCCGGATCCTCGAAGAAAGGTTTGAGCGTCGCGATCACCTGCGCGGCGGGCAACTGCGGCCCCTCGGCGTGGCCGCATGGCACGTACACCGCGCTGCCGGGCGCGATGGCGATGGAGATCCCGCAGAGGGCGCTCTGCATGGGCCGTAGACCAGTGGACTCGGTATCGAAGGCGAAGCCGGGGGCGGATTCCAGGGCGCGCACGAGGGAGTCCAGTTCGGCATCGGTTGTGACGGCGCGGTAGTCGCCGAGGGCGGGGGCGTGCGGGGCCGTGGCGGCGGGCGGCGGCGCGTCGCCAAAGAGCGAGAGCTGCGTTGTCCCAGCGGGCGCGGTGGGCGTGGCTGCCCCCAGGATGGCAGGCAGCACCTCGCCGAACATATCCTGCTGGCCCGTTGCCGGGGTAGAGACGGCCCGCTGGGCCGTCTCAGAGACGGCCCGGCGGGCCGTCTCTACGTCGGATCCCGGCAGCTTCTTCAGCAGTCCCGATCTGACCCCCAATTCGAGTTCCTGAAACAGTCGGATCACTGCGGCCCGGTCATAGTCGTGGACGGCGGCGGCGGCGAGGCTTAGCTGCACCGGCGCGTCGCAGACGATGGTGGCCAGTTTCTTGCTGAACAGCGCCGCCTCACGCTGGCCGTCGAGCAGCTTCTGGTAGCGATTCGGAGCCTCTCCCAGGTGATCGTAGAGATTCTCCACCGTGCCAAACTGGTTCAGCAGGATGATTGCTCCCGCCTCGCCGATGCCTCTCACGCCAGGGATATTGTCCGAGCTGTCGCCCTTGAGCCCGCGTAGATCGGTCAGTTGGTTGGGAGCTAAGCCCTTGTACCGTTCGCGCACCTTCTCCTCATCGTAGATCGTCGTCGTGGTCTTCTGGTCGTAGGGGTTAGCCAGGATCACCCGCACGTGCGCGTCAACAAGCTGAAGTGCGTCAGTGTCGCCGGTGAGGATAAGCGTCTCAACATCCTCGGCGCTGGCTTGGCGGGCCAGGGTGCCAATCACATCGTCGGCCTCGAAACCCTCAGCGGTATAGATCGGCATATTCAGGGCGCGGCACAGCTCCTGGATGCGCGCCATCTGCGAGTGGAACTCCTCCGGCGTCTCGGCACGGCCGGCCTTGTACTCCGGGTACATGTCGTCGCGGAAGGTGCGCCCGACATCGAAGGAGATTGCCACGTACTCCGGGCGCTGCTCCTGGATCATCGTCAGCAGGATCTGGGCGAACCCAAAGACCGCGTAGGTCGGCTCACCACGCGATGAGCGTAGGCCCTTCTCTTTCATCGCATGGAAGGCGCGGAAGGCCAGGGCGTGGCCGTCGATCAGCGCGAGGCGCTTGCGTTGGGACATATGTGGGTTCCAGTATAGAAAATACGTGCTGATGACAGTCTATGGTGCAACAACCCCTGCTATCGACGGTGCAACAACCCTGTTACGAGGCAGAGTCGGAGAAGGCCACGTTACCCCACCTTGCGCGCCTCAACCCAGAAGGCGTCCACCTTCTGCTTGAGCAGCGCGTGTTCGGGCCGGACAAGCTGCGGATCCTCGGTGAGAATAGCCTCAGCCGCCGCATGTGCAGCGTGGAGCAGGTGTACGTCGGTCAACTGAGCCACCTTCAGATCGGGCGTACCGCTCTGGCGGGTGCCAAAGAAATCGCCGGGGCCGCGTAGATGGAGGTCAATCTCGGCCAGCTTGAAGCCGTCACTATTCTGGGTCAGCGCCTCAAGGCGCTCCTCGCTGGTTTCATTCTCTTTGTGCGGGATCAGAATGCAGAAACTCTGGTGCTGCCCCCGGCCCACCCGACCACGGAACTGGTGCAACTGCGAGAGGCCGAAGCGCTCGGCACCCTCGATCAGAATAGTGGAGGCGTTGGGAATATCGATACCCACCTCGATCACCGCCGTGGCCACCAGAATATCGTAGGCGTGATCGCGGAAAGCCACCATGATCTGATCCTTCTCGCGGGGCAACATCTTGCCGTGCAGCAGGGCCACGCGCAGATCGGGAAAGACATCGTTCTGGAGAGTCTCGTACATCTCTTCAGCCGAGGGCAGATCGATCTTATCGCTCTCCTCAACCAGGGGACACACCACAAATGCCTGGCGACCCTGCTCGATCTCCTTGCGCATATGGCGGTAGACCTTACCGCGCTCGCCCCTGAGAACCCAGCGCGTGCGGATCACCTGCCTGCCGGGGGGCAACTCATCGAGGATCGAGGTGTCGAGGTCGCCATAGATCGTCATTGTCAGGGTGCGCGGGATGGGTGTCGCCGTCATCACCAGCAGGTGTGGGTTGAAGCCTTTGTTGCGCAGGCTCTGGCGCTGTTCGACGCCGAAACGATGCTGTTCGTCTACTACAGCGAGGCCAAGGCTGTGGTACTTCACACTTTCGGTGATCAGGGCGTGGGTGCCTATCACGAGATCTACCTCACCTTTGGCGATGCCCTCAAGCACGCGGCGGCGTTCCTTGACCCCGAGGCTACCGGTGAGCAGGGCCACTCGCACGCCCTGGCCGTCCATATCATCCTCAACGGTCATGCCGAGCAGCGCCTTGATCTCCGCAAGGTGGGCTGCATCCTTGGCGCTCATGCGCTCGCGCCAGCCACCACCCTCGGCTTCTTCTTTGGCCTGACGGGGCACACGCACCCGTCCGAGGAGTTTCTTCAGACCCTTGTAGTGCTGCTCCGCCAGAATCTCGGTGGGGGCCATCAGCGCGCCCTGGAATCCATTGGCGATCACCTGAAGCAGGCACGCGGCGGCCACCACCGTTTTGCCCGAACCCACATCGCCCTGGAGCAAACGGGCCATTGGAACCGGGCGAGCCATATCGGTGAAGATCTCGTCTAGGCTGCGCTGCTGTGCGCCGGTGAGGGAGAAGGGCAACTGGGCCTGTAGATCCGCGTGGACATCCGCAAAGAAGCGCATCTGGTAGCCAAGCTCGCCCTGCCAGAGCAGCTTGCGCTGCAACACGCCGATCTGAATAAAGAGGAACTCGTCGAAGCCCAGGCGGGTACGCGCCTGCAATAGTGAGTCGGCGGTGGCGGGGAAGTGGATCTGGGCGATAGCCTGGGGCAAGCCGACCAGCCCGACCCGTGCCCGCATCGCATCGGGCAGATACTCGGGAAGCCTGGGGGCCACCTCGTCCACCAGATGCTTAATCACCTTGCGCGCATTGCGATCCAGCAGACCCTTGGTGAGCCGGTGTACCGGCACCAGCCGTCCGGTGTGGATGAGCGCGTCGCTATCGGGCACGTAGGACTCCCAGGTCGGGCCAGTCATCTGGCGCACACCGCCGTAGGCACCAACCTTCCCACTCAGCACAATCATCTTGCCAACGGGCATCTGCTTGGTGAGCCAGGGCTGGTTAAAAAACACCGCCTTGATCACCCCGGTCTGATCCGAGACCGACACCTCAACCCGTGGGCGCGGGCCGCCGCCCGCCAGTCGCACATCGCTCACCTCGCCAACGACCGTCTCTACGGAGCCAACTACCAGTTCACCGATATGCTTTTGTGAGCTGTAGTCGTCGTAGCGGTGTGGGAAATGGTAGAGCAGATCTTCAACCGTGCGCAAGCCGAGGCGCTTGAACGCCTGCACATCCTTCTTGCCCATGCCAAACACCATGTCGAGCGGATCGGAGGGGCGAAGGGCAGAGTGCGAAGGGTGGAGGGCGGAGGGCGGAGGGCCGAGGGCGGAGGGCCGAGGGCCGAGGGCCGAGGGCTGGGAGTCTGTCACCTGGGGCTTGGCAGCGGGAGTCGCACGCTTCGTCTGGGCACGCGGCTTCGTGGCAGGCGCAGGCGAGCCAGCCTCCACGCTCCGCATCCCCCCACTTTGGGAGCGAAACAGCGCACGCAAGCTCTCGATGGCCTGGAAGATCCGCGTCTTCCGCTCGTAGATCATCAGGCCACCATAGTCATCGAGCAGAGACAGAGCGACCTGAACCGCATCAAGGCCCAGGTCGCCATCAGCCTGGGCTTGCCACATGTCAAGGAAACGGTCGAGGCCATCGGGGGTGGCACCATCATCGCAGTCACGATGCTGCTCGGTCGCCAGCACCTTGCCCAGCCGGATGATATGTTCGGGGTTCTTCATAATGCATAATGCAAAATTCAAAATTCAAAATTCAAAATGGTCGCAAGCCATTTTGCATTTTGCATTTTGCATTTTGCATTGGTTACTCCTCAAACCCCTCGAACACCGTCACGCCCATGGCGCCGGAGCCGAGGTGTGCGGCGACGCCAGGGCCGAAGCGGGCGATTTGCACCTTCTCGCGGGGAAAAATTGGCTCGACCTTCTCCAGCAGCTTCTCGACATCCTCAGGGGTGGTGGCGAAGAGGACAATCACCTCTTGGACACGCGGAAAATCCTCAATAAATGTGAAGAGACCCTCAATTGCCTTGGCGCGGGTGCGGGTGCGTTCGTAGGGCACAATCTCACCCTCATCAAGGATCATCAGCGGCTTGATCCGCTGCATCGAGCCGAGTACCGTGCCGGTGATCGTCAAGCGACCGGCCAACTCCAGATGCTCCATCGTGTCCACAAAGAAGCAGACGTGGGTATGGCGCACCATCGCGTTGATCAAGCGGCTGACCTCATCGGGCGTTGCGCCCTCGCGGGAGGCGCGAGCGGCGGCCAGCACCACCGAGCCAAGCCCGACTGAGGCCGACTTACTATCGACCAACTCGATCCGCGTCGTCGAGGCGGGCACTTTGCTGCGCGCCTGCACCGTGTTGGCGTAGATGTCCCCCAGGTGCGTACTCAAGTGGATCGAGAACACATGGTCCACATCGCCCACCAACCGCCGGTAGAGCTGCTCGAACACCAACGACGAGGGTGACGACACCTTAAATCGCGGGTGGCCCGAAATCAACATATCGTAGAGTTGCTCATCGGTGAGATCGATCCCAGCCCGATAGATCTTATCGTCAGTCTGAACTAGTAGTGGCACCACCTCAATGCCAAGCTCACGCGCCAACTCAGCGGGGATATCAGCCGTTCCATCAGTTACGATCTTTATCTTCGCCATAGGGTACCTATCTCAGTCAGGCTGACCCACCACCGGAGTGGTAAGGGCCAAACCCAAGCACCAAACGTTTGCCAAAGAGGATGCGGTATGGTATATTTCCGCAGATACACGCAAAATACAAGCTTTATTGCGATACCATCTGGAGTACCACAGAAATGGCGAAGTGCAAGATGTGCGGCAAGGTTCCCTCGTTCGGCCACAACGTTAGCTTCTCTAAGCGCCGCACCAACCGTATGTGGCGGCCAAACCTGCAGAAGACAACAGTTCTGAACGATGAGGGCAAACCCGAGCAAATTCGTATTTGCACCCAGTGCATACGGACGCTGACAAAGGTTCGCTAGGCCCTTTCGCAGCCACCGTAACAGAAACAGAAAGAGGCCCGTGTCCTAATCTAGGGCGCTGGCCTTTTTGCTGTGCCAGCCTCGCGGCGGCCCAAGGCCGCTTACAGGGCCGCATTATAGCCCAAGGAATCCGCTTACGCAATAGCGGGCACGAAGTTCTCGTCGGTAGAGCCATGGGGCGGATCTGACGCCCCAGACGCTGTGGTGGGGGTGGTCGGCAAAGCCAACCACCCCCACCACAGCATTTGGGACGTAGCCCCTAGGCATCAGCGTACTCAAGCCAGCCGTGGGCGTCCTCATGCTCACCGTGGACGATGGCGAAGAAGAGCGCCTGCACATCGGCGGTGATCGGGCCGCGCCGACCCTTGCCCACGGTCATGCGATCCACCGAGCGGATCGGCGACACCTCGGCGGCGGTGCCGGTGAAGAAGAGTTCATCAGCTATGTAGAGCATCTCGCGTGGGATAATCTGCTGGCGCACCTCCACACCCTGCTGGCCGAGCAGGGTGATCACCGTGTCGCGGGTGATCCCGCTGAGGATGGACGAACTGGCTGGCGGCGTGTAGACCACGCCGTCACGCACCAGGAAGAGGTTCTCGCCGCTGCCCTCGCTGACGTGGCCGTTGGTGTCGAGGGCGATGCCCTCGGAGTAGCCGTTGGCCAGAGCCTCCATCTTGATCAGTTGCGAGTTCATGTAGTTGCCGCCGGCCTTCGACATGGCCGGTAGCGTGTTGGGCGAAAAGCGGTTCCACGACGAGACGCAGACATCCACGCCGTTCTCCATCGCGTCGGCACCCAGGTACTTGCCCCACTCAATCGTGGCAATCGCTACCTCAACCGGGTTGCCGTGCGGGTTCACACCGATCTCGCCATAGCCCCGGTAGACCACCGGGCGGATGTAGCCAGCGCGCAGCTTGTTGGCCCGCACCGTCTCCTTGACTGCCGCCACCATCTGATCAAGCGAGTAGGGAATCTCGGTGCGGTAGATCTTCGCCGAGTCCACCAGCCGACGCATGTGGGGCGTCAGTCGAAAGATCGCCGTGCCCCTGGGCGTCTCATAGCAGCGGATACCCTCGAAGAAACTTGTGCCGTAGTGAACGACATGCGAAAGCACATGGATCGTCGCCTTGTCCCATTCGACCAACTCGCCATTAAACCAGATGTAGTCCATCTTCGCAATTGGCATCGATCAACCTCCCCTATTCAAAGATCTACAACTTATCGTACACATAGACGTGGTTCAAACGAGCCTGACAGTTTGCCGCCGGACAGCCCTCACCCCCAGCCCCTCTCCCTCAAGGGGAGAGGGGAGTATATCGCTTCCTGGCGAGGAATCCCCCCTCTCCCGTTCAGGGAGAGGGGGCGAGGGGGTGAGGGTGCGGAAATGTAACGTACAATGGTCGATCCTGAAACCTCGTCTTATCAGGAATCGGC
>CAIRFY010000626.1 GCA_903877945.1 uncultured Oscillochloris sp.
CGATACGGAACGCCTCACCGCGTCATCGTTTCATCGCTGAACTGTCAAGCTAGATTGAAACATGTCTTAGGCATGGTTCAAAATGAGCATATTCAGCTTGACAGTCCTGCGATGACGCGACGAAGCGATGAGGCGCTCGTATCAAGTCCTCGCGTCCTCGCCTCGTCGCTGAACTGTCACGCTAGATTGAAACATGCCTTAGACTCATGTGGGCCAGAACGGTTCAAACTCGCTCACCGTGTTGACATTCCTTACGGGCTACTCCTACGATATGCTCGCCTCCCCCGCCTTGTAGATTGCTCGTGGAATCAGCGTGGTGGTACGCTATAGGGGGGTAGCTGTGCCTCCGTATTGTATCTCTACCGCCTATAGTGTGCCGGGGATCCCCACTTCTACCAACGGGGCTATTTCACTACCCTAGAGACATAACCTAACATGGCAACCACGAATAGCAGAGTAGCTGACGCTCGAATACGCGACAAGATCATGTCGGCAGAGGATGCTGCGGCGCTTATCCAACCGGGCAGCACGGTCGGAATGAGCGGGTTTACCGGTGCAGGCTACCCTAAAGTCGTGCCGATTGCCCTAGCCGAGCAGATCGAGCATGCCCACCAGTATGGGCGGCCTTTCCAGGTGCGCGTCTGGACGGGCGCATCCACCGCGCCCGAGCTTGATGGCGCTCTCGCCAGGGCCAACGGCATCGAACTGCGCCTGCCCTACCAGTCCGACCCAACCTGCCGCGCCCGGATCAACGACGGGCGCATGGAGTATATCGACATGCACCTCAGCCACGTCGCCCAGGCGGTGTGGCAGGGATTCCTCGGTCACCTCGATGTCGCCGTTGTCGAGGTGACAGCTATCCACGCGGACGGGCAGATTGTACCATCATCATCGGTGGGTAATAACAAGACGTGGCTCGATTGCGCCGATAAGATCATCCTGGAGGTGAACAACTGGCAGCCCGAGCAACTGGAGGGCATGCACGACATCTACTACGGCACCAGGCTGCCGCCCGAGCGGAAGCCGATCCCGATCACCGCCGCTGGCGACCGGATTGGCTCGCCCTACTTCAGTTGCGATTCCGCTAAAATCATTGCGGTGGTTGAGACCAACGCGCCCGACCGGAACAGTTCGTTCAGCCCGCCCGACGAGGTATCGCAGATGATCGCCGGCCACATCCTGGAGTTCCTGGAACACGAGATCACGAAGGGTCGGCTCTCACCCAGCCTGCTGCCGCTCCAGTCGGGCGTGGGCAATATCGCTAACGCGGTGATGTCCGGCCTGGCCGAGAGCCGCTTCGAGGGGCTAACCGCCTACACCGAGGTACTCCAGGACGGCATGCTCCACCTGCTCGACATGGGTAAGCTGACGGTCGCCTCGACCACCGCCTTCTCCCTGAGCCCGGCCGCCACCGAGCGGCTCTACGCGAACCTGGAACACTACCGTAGCCGAGTCATCCTGCGGCCCCAGGAGATCAGCAACCACCCCGAGGTCATTCGCCGCCTGGGCTGCCTGGCTATGAACGGTATGATCGAGGCCGACATTTACGGTAACGTCAACTCGACCCACGTGATGGGCACGAGCATCCAGAATGGCATCGGCGGCTCGGGCGACTTCGCACGGAACGCCTATATCTCGTTCTTTATGACTCCCTCAACCGCCAAGGGCGGCGCAATCTCGTGCATCGTTCCCATGGTTTCGCACGTTGACCACACCGAACACGATGTCCACGTGATCGTCACTGAGCAGGGCCTAGCCGACCTGCGCGGGCTCTCGCCCAAGCAGCGCGCCGAGCAGATCATCGAGAAGTGCGCCCACCCTGATATGCGCCCGGCCCTGCGCGACTACCACCGCCGCGCCATGAGCGGCTCATCGGGCAAGCACACCCCGCATCTGCTCGACGAGGCCCTCAGTTGGCACATTGGCTACCTCCGTGATGGGCAGATGCCGCCCTCGCGGTAATACGGTGTGTTCTGTAGCCGCTGACTCCTCACGGGAGCCGGTGCGGCTATCCTCAGGTGAAGGTTATCAGCGGCGCGCTGCCGGTGCGCCGGATGATGTCGAGCTGCGCCATCACCCGCTCGTAGGCCGCCGCGAGCGGGAAGATGGTTTTGCTGACCCGCATATCGGCGTCGGTGGAGAGCGGGTGCCAGAAGACGCCGTCGCTGTTCACCGTCAGTTCGGGGGCTACGCTGACCATGCTCAGCTCATAGCCCTCGTTCGAGAAACCGCGTCTCGCCAGGGGCCGGATGAAGTGATCCTCTTCGGGGATGTCCAGCCCCTGGTGAAACGCACAGATCTCGGCGATGTGCGCCGCGTTCGCGGGCGTCTCTGTCGTCGAGAGGCGCACGCGGAATCCAGCCCCTTGGAGCGCCGTAATCCCCGCGACCGTCCTGGCCCACGATCCGGCCCCGCGATAGGCGTCGTGTTCCTCGGCCCGCCCGCCATCAAGGCTCACCTGGACGATCAGGTTATCGTTGGCAATAGCGGTCAGCTTCGCCAGCCGCGACCCGCGCAGCAGCATCGCGTTCGTGAGCAGGGTCGTCCGCACCCGTGCCGATGCGTAGTCCAGCATGGCGTAGATCTCGCTCAAGACAAGTGGCTCGCCGCCGGTGAAGAAGACATCGGTGCAGCCGAGATCAACCGCCTCGTCCACCAGACGCATCGCGTTATCCAGGCCAATCGCCCGACGCGGCGCCGTCGGGCTCGACTCGGCCAGGCAATACGCGCAGCGCAGGTTGCAGTCGTAGTTGGTGTAGATCCAGAGCTTCCACTTCGGATCGGGTGCAGCGTCCATCAGCATCAACTGGTAGGTGCCGACGCGCCAGGCGTTGGCTGGTTGATCTCAGCCCGCTCGTGCAGCAGGGCAGCGATATCATGCTCAATCGACTCGGGCGTGTCAGTCGGCGCGTAACGGCGGCACACAACCCCGTCCCAATCAACCAGGAACTTGGTGAAATTCCACTTGATGGTGTCGATGCCCAGGAAGCCCGGCTGCTCCGCTTTGAGGTAAGCAAACAGCGGGTGCGTCTCCGAGCCGTTTACGTCGATTTTGGCAAAGAGTGGGAATGTCACCCCATAATTGCGCGTGCAAAACTGCCCAATCTCCGCCTCGTCCCCTGGCTCCTGGAGGAACTGGTTGCTGGGAAAGCCCAGCACAACGACTCCCTTGTCCTTGAATCGCTGATACAGCGCCTCCAACCCCGTGTACTGCGGAGTCAGGCCGCAGTTGCTCGCCACATTCACCACCAGCAGCACCTTACCCCGGTAGGCGGACAGCGGCTGCGGAGTTCCGTCAAGCAGGTTCGCGCTGAAGTCGTATATGCCCATAGCTCACATCTCTTTCGCTAGATAGCTCAGACAGCCCCGAATCAGGTACAGATAACTCCTGTGCATGTAGTATGCGCTTAATCTTGCGATGGTGCAAGGATTTCGCCCTCGCATTCAGGGCTGATGCAAAGTCATATGATCGCCGGACAGCCCTCACCCCCCAGCCCCCTCTCCCTGAACGGGAGA
>CAIRFY010000627.1 GCA_903877945.1 uncultured Oscillochloris sp.
ACGGCGGCGCTGCGAGGCCAGGAACCTACCGAGAAGGTTCACGCGGCCCTTAACGAAGTCGCAGCAGCCTCGCCCGTGCTCGCTGCGTACACAGCCGCCCTCGGCGCGGCCCTGGAGCGTGTACCCGGCGCAGCGGCCCAACTGCTCGCCGTCACGATGCCGGTACTTGCCGACGGTACACCTAGCGAACAGGCCAGTGGCTACCTCAGTATCGCCGCAGTTGCCGATCAACTTGATGAGCCTATGAGCGAGATTGCGGCACGCCAGCTCGCGATTGCGGCGATGCGGACGCTTGATCAGAGTCAGGATACACTGGTGCAGTTGAGCATTGCGCTCTATAACCTAGCAATGTGCTACGCCCATCAGGGCGACCACGCCGCTGCGGTGCCAGTGCTGGAAGAGGTTGTCGCGATTGATAAGCGCACAGGTCATCCGGATCTGGAGCAAGATCGCGCCGCCCTGGAAACTGTCCGCCGACAGGCGTCTGGCGCGCCGCCGCCCGGCCTGCGCGACGCGATTATCGCCTGGCGCGATGGCGAGCGCGATGGGGAAAGCCTGGCGGCACTGCTCGACGCTGCGTGCAATACGGTGATCGGGGTAATCCGCGAGGGCGACGGGGATGCACGCGAGGCGCTGGCTGCCGACCTGGCCCTGCTGCGGGCCGTGCGCCCGCTGCCCATCCCAGCGACCAACGAGTTCCTGCACCTACTCCAACTCTGGCTGCGCGACGAGCCAGGAATGGCCGCACGGGCCACCCAACTCCGCGCCGGACTGCCAGACATGTTCATCGGCGCACTGGAGAATATGGAGCGCAGCATCGCCGGTACCCCTGACAAGGACGAGGACGTGCCTGAGGAAGAGGAAGCCAACGCAACGGCTGGTCATCTGGCAACCATGCTAGAGGTCGTCCCGCCTGCGCAGCGCCCCATCCTCACCTCGGTCATCACCCAGATCCTACCCTTCATCCAAGCCGCCGCCGCCGCCCTGAGCAATCCGCAGATCGGCCCACAGGAGCGGGCCGAGTTCGCCACGCGCCTGGAGGACGTAGCCAATCAGGCCGCCGCCGGCGAGGCACCGGGCTCGCCCTGGCTCGATGCAGCCGCCGCCCTGCGCGCCCTGGCCACCCGTCTACGCGGCGGTGCCGTGGATCCTGAGACCCTGGCCGAACCCTTCCGCAGCCTGGTGGGGCCGTTGCTATAACACCTGGAGAGACACAATGAGCGACGACAAGATTACCTACACCTGCCCGAACTGCGGCTACATCAACACCTGGACCCGCGACGAGATTGACCAGTTCAAGCAGCAGGTTATCTACCGCAGCGACGAGGAGATCTACAGCTTGCCCTGCCGCAACCCGCACCCGCGCCCGGCATGCCCCGAATACTACAAGGTAGCCGTCGCCAAGAGGAGGTAATCGCTATGCGTCCAGTTGGGCCAGAAACCGAGGAAGATCGCCAGCTACGGGCCTGGTTCGCCGAACAGCAGAGCAAGAACCTGGATCGGCTAGAGGAGGGAGCGAAGACACTCACCCAGCTCATCACCGGGCTGTACGGCGCACTCTTCGCCTTCCTCGCCTTCAGCGCCAACCCCACCCCGCCCTACCTCCACGACCTCAGCGTGCGCTGGCTGGGCAGCATCAGCCTGGGTGCGCTCTTCCTGGCCCTGCTCGCAGCCCTGGCGGTGCAATACCCTTGGGCCAACCCCTACCAGGAAAACAACCTCAGCTCCATGCGCCGCGCCCGCGAGGGCATGCGCCGGGTGAAGGTCTGGTCGCTGCGCCTAGCCCTGCTGCTCTTCCTGATCGGCATGGCATTCCTGGGCGGCATGATCGGACAGATATTGTGGACAATCTGACCAGGAAATAGGCGGTAGACGTTTGGATTACCCCCCCTAGCCCCCCCGCAAGCGGGGGGGAACCGATGCATTGTTCCCCCCCGCTTGCGGGGGGGGACCAACCAATGCATTGTCCCCCCCCCGCAAGCGGGGGGGAACCAACCAATGCATTGTCCCCCCCGCAAGCGGGGGGGAAC
>CAIRFY010000628.1 GCA_903877945.1 uncultured Oscillochloris sp.
CGGGGAGAGGGGAGTAGATCCCTTCCTGACGAGGAATGCCCCCCCTCTCCCGCTCAGGGAGAGGGGGCTGGGGGGTGAGGGCTGAGCGGCGGTAGATTCGTTATCTGAATTGACTTTAGCCCCCCCGGCAGGTGATACTTATGCGGTATTGCGACCATACGATGCACACACGTGACTCCCACACCAACGCGATCACCTTATTGCCTGTCACCGCCGGGCTCTGGCTGGCGTATGTACTCGCTCTTCTGGTGATTGACCGTCTGTTCTACGTCAGACCGATCTTTCCGCCCTGGTACTATCTGATCAACGCCAGTGACGCGCTAGTCGTCCTGGGGCTGGCGGGTTGGCCGCAGGGACGGGCGTGGCTCGGACGGGCCTGTGTGCCGCTGGTGATTGGGCTGCTGTCGGTGGTGCCAGTCCTCATGGCACAAATGGTGCTGATGTGGCTGCCGCCCAGCCCATCCGGCGGCCCGGATGCCATGCTGGTGCGGACCATGCCATTGCTGGTGATGGCGCTGGTGCTGACGGCCTGGCAGTATGGCTGGCGCATGGTCATTGCCTTTAGCGGCGGCATGGCGGTGCTGACCCTCGGGCTCCACCTCTTCTTCTTTCGGCCCGGCGGGCCATCGCTGCTACCGCCCATCACGGTGGTGATCATGCAGACGATCAGCTTTCTGGTGGTCGGGTATTTCATCAGCACGCTGATGCGCCAGATTCAGCGGCAGCAGGCAGCCCTGGCCCAGGCCAACGCCCAGTTGACCGATTACGCGGCCACACTGGAGGATCTGACGATCAGCCGCGAGCGCAACCGCATGGCTCGCGAGTTGCACGACACCCTGGCGCACACGCTTAGTGCGCTGAGCGTGCAGCTAGAGACGACCAGCGCCTACTGGGAGGTTGACCCGGCGGCGGCGGAGCGGATGCTCGCGACTGCGCTCAGCGTCACCCGCTCCGGCTTGCAGGAGACCCGGCGGGCGCTGAAGTCGCTGCGGGCCAGCCCACTGGACGACCTGGGGCTGGCGCAGGCTCTGCGCCAGATCGCGACCGAGACCGCCGCACGCGCCAATCTGCATCTCAACCTACAGGTACCCGAGCGCCTGCCCGCCCTCGCGGCGGCGGTGGAGCAGTGCCTGTACCGCGTGGCCCAGGAGGCGGTCGCCAACGTGGCCCATCACGCCAATGCGCAAACGCTGACCGTCCAGCTACAGGTCAATGGCAGCATCACGCTGCGGGTCTGCGATGATGGATGCGGCTTCACCCCACAGCAGACAGAGTTGGCAGGGCACTTTGGCATGGCCGGGATGCGCGAACGGGTGCAGCTCGTCGGTGGAACATTGAGTATTACCAGCCAACCGGGGCAGGGCACCACGGTTCAGCTCACCATGAAGGAAACAACCCATGAAGGTGCTGATTTGCGATGACCAGGCGCTGATTCGCGATAGCCTGGAGCTGTTGCTGCGGTTGGAAAAGGATATGCTGGTGGTGGGACAGGCGCAGGATGGGGCCGAGGCTGTGGAGATGGTGGCGCGACATCTACCCGATTTGGTACTGATGGATCTCAAGATGCCGGGGATGAACGGCATCGAGGCGACTCGCCAGATCCGCGCCCGCTGGCCGCAGATTAAGGTGCTGGTGCTGACCACCTACGACGACGATGAGTGGGTCTTTGACGCCATCCGGGCCGGGGCAGGCGGGTATCTCCTCAAAGATACCCCACGCGCCGAGGTGATCACCGCGATACGCGGCACACTGGAGGGTAAGGCATTTGTCGATCCGGCGGTAGCGGGCAAGCTGCTGGGACAGGTCGCCAGCCAACAGACTCAGCCGACCACCCAGATCACCGACAAGCTGACCGGGCGTGAGGTGGATGTGCTGCGCCTGGTGGCGCGGGGCTTCAGCAACGCCGACATCGCCGTCCGGCTCCATCTCTCTGAGGGGACGGTGCGTAACCACGTCAGCGCCGTGCTGGACAAGCTAGAGGTGACGGATCGCACCCAGGCGGCGGTGGTCGCCAT
Source organism: uncultured Oscillochloris sp. (assembly GCA_903877945.1). Lineage (GTDB taxonomy): Bacteria > Chloroflexota > Chloroflexia > Chloroflexales > Chloroflexaceae > Oscillochloris. The sequence goes on from CAIRFY010000628.1 coordinate 2,016, forward strand.
ACAGCACGGGCTGGGGAGCGTGTGAGCGAGGTCGACCGGGCGGGGGGGATACCACAACGATCTTCCTTCGCGCAATGTCTAGAGCGTCGCACGCCCATACGTCCTACACGGCATCGTGCTGCTGAGCGAAGGGTATTGCCTTTAGGCATGTTTCAATCTAGCGTGACAGTTCAGCGCCGAGGCGATGAGGCGATGACTCGATATGAGCGCCTCATCACGTCGTACACG
>CAIRFY010000629.1 GCA_903877945.1 uncultured Oscillochloris sp.
CAATCTAGCTTGACAGTTCAGCGATGAAACGATGACGCGGTGAGGCGTTCCGTATCGCCTCATCGCCTCATCGCCTCATCGCAAGACTGTAAAGCTGAATGTACCCATTTTGAAACATGCCTTACAGATCATCCGCCACGTCGATGGCCCGCAGCGACGCGGCGGCTTTGTTGCCGCTCTCGGCGTACTCGTACTCGGGGGTGCTGTCGGCCACCACCCCGGCGGCGGCCTGGGCGTAGGCTATCCCGTCCTTGACAATCAGCGTGCGCAGGGCGATGCAGGTGTCTAGGTCGCCGTTGAAGCCCACGTGACCCACGGCCCCGGCGTAAACCCCGCGCTGCTGGCCCTCTAGCTCGGCGATGATCTCCATCGCCCGGATCTTCGGCGCGCCGGTGACGGTGCCCGCCGGAAAGCAGGCCCGCAGGGCGTCCAGCGGTTTGAGGTCGGCGCGCAGCCGCCCGGTCACTGCTGAGACAATGTGCTGAACGTGGCTGTACTTTTCGATCACCATAAACGTGGGCACCTGCACCGTGCCCGGCTGGCTAATCCGCCCGATGTCGTTGCGCCCGAGATCCACCAGCATCAGGTGTTCGGCGCGCTCCTTCTCATCGGCCAGCAGCTCGGCAGCCAGGCGCTCGTCCTCGGCGGTGTCCTTGCCGCGCCAGCGCGTCCCGGCGATGGGGCGCGTCTCGACGTTGCCGTCCTGCACCTGTACCAGCATCTCGGGCGAGGCGCCCACGAGGTCGCCCTCGCCGGTGCGGATATAGAACATATAAGGCGAGGGGTTGATCGTGCGCAGGGCGCGGTAGATCGTAAAGCTGTCGGCGCTGGTGGGCCTGCTGAAGCGCTGCGAAACCTGCACCTGGAAGATGTCGCCGGCCATCACGTACTCTTTGGCCACCAGCACGGCCTGTTCAAACTCCTCGCGGGTGCGGTTCGAGACCACCGGCACGGAGATGCGCGCTGGCGTCACGCTATGCGGCTCGTAGTTGCGGGCCACCGCCGGACTCGACTGGGGCAAGGGCCGTTGGAGTCGGGCGATCACCGTCTCGATTTTCGCCACCGCACGCTGGTACTCCACCGCCAGATCCTCGGCGTCAAGGTGGGCGTGCGAAATCACCAGAATCTTATGTTTCACATGATCGAACACCAAAATGGTGTCCACAAACATCCACCAGCTATCGGGCATATCATAGGCGCGCTCGGCTGGCACTGGCAGGCGCTCGAAGTAGCGCGCCGACTCGTAGCTCAGGTAGCCCACCGCCCCGCCGACAAAGATCGGCAGGCCAGGGAGACGCACCGGGCGGTAGGCGTTGAGGTAGCTATCAAGCACCAGCAACGGGTCGTCGTAGGGCAACGTCTGTTTATAACCGCCCTGAGTGGCCTGAGCCACCCCGTCGTGCATGCGCAGAATCTGGTAGGGGTCGCTGCCGATGAACGAGTAGCGGCCCACATTCTGCCCGCCGGTCACGCTCTCCAGCAGGAACGACGGCCCGGCCTGGGCCAGTTTGAGGTAGGCCGACACCGGCGTCTCCAGGTCAGCCAGGATCTCGCGGTAGATCGGACAGAGGTTGCCCTGCGCGAGCAGGGATCTCATCGCTTCGAGGGACGGTAAGTACATGGGTGTCTCCTGTAAGGGCGCAGCAGTCGGCGCGGGCAGCGCAGC
>CAIRFY010000630.1 GCA_903877945.1 uncultured Oscillochloris sp.
ATGCCTAAGGCATGGTTCAAACCAGCTTAACAATTCAGCGACGAAACGATGACGCGGTGAGGCGCTCCGTATCGCCTCATCGCCTCATCGCCTCATCGCAAGACGGTAAAGCTGAATGTGCCCATTTTGAACCATGCCTAAGTGATCAATTTGTAACCTCCTTACGCATCTTATAGCTGCATTGTGCATCCTGCATTGTGCATCTTGCATTCCCATGCTCTTCGTCTACGGCATCATCCAGCTTATCGCAGTTGTGAGCGGGTCGCTGGCGCTGGCCCTATGGGCGCTCAACCGGCTCTTCCCGCCAATTGAGCGTGCGCGTGACACGCGGGCGAGTGTGGTCGGCTCGCCGACTCGGGCGCTGGCTATATCTGGGGCTGGGGCGCTTGCGCCACCACACCGCCGACCTGAGCAGGTCGCCCCGGTCGTCCCGGTCGCCCCGATTACACATGCCGATCCCACCACCGCTTCCCCGCCCGTCTGGCTGGCTGCCTACTGGCAGGCAAACCTGCGGCTGATTGGGCCATACCTGCTGATCTGGTTCTTCAGCTTCACCATGCCGGCCGTCCTCGCCCCGGCTCTTAACCAGATTAACGTCCTGACTGGATTTCCCCTGGGTTACTACATGGGTGCCCAGGGTTCGCTGATCATGTTCATCCTGCTCGCGGTACTTTTCAACTGGCGCATGCGCCGCCTTGACCGTGCGTATGGCCTGGAGGCTGTCATCACGCCAGAGGAGCGCGGTCGGCGGCGGCGTATCCTCGGTTTCTACGTCGCCTTCACCGTCGGCTTCATCCTGCTAGTTGTGGTCGTGGCGATCCTTGATGCCATCTCCTACATCCCGCCGGGGGCGATCAGTTGGCTTTTCCTCATCCTCACGGTGGGCATCTATGCGGTGATCGGCCTGCGCATGCGTACCAAGGATCTGGACGAGTACTATGTGGCTGGACGGCGCGTGCCCGGCCTGTTCAACGGCCTGGCCACCGGCTCGGACTGGATGAGCGCCGCGTCGTTTATCAGCATGGCCGGCGCGCTTTACCTGCTGGGCTACGAGGGTCTGGCCTATATCACCGGCTGGACCGGCGGCTACGTCCTGCTGATGCTGCTGCTGGCCCCGTACCTGCGCAAGTTCGGCCAGTTCACTATCCCCGACTTTATCGGTGCCCGCTACCCCGGCGCGTACACCCGCGTGATCGCCGCCGTGATCAGCATCATCATCAGCTTCACCTACGTCACCGCCCAGGTTACCGGGGTCGGTATCATTATGAGCCGCTTCCTCGGGGTGAACTACATGATCGGCGTGGTGGTCGGGATGGCGGCGGTGCTGTTCTGCTCCTTCCTCGGCGGCATGAAGTCGATTACCTGGACTCAGGGCGTGCAAGGGATCATCCTGGTGATCGCCTATGTGGTGCCGGTGGCCTGGATCTCCTTCAAGCTCACGGGTGTGCCTCTACCCCAACTCATGTACGGCGTGGCCCTGCGCAACATTGAGACCCTGGAGGCAGCCCAGGGCATCCAGAGCTACACCGAGCCTTTTAACGACTGGACGCCCTGGAACTTTGTGGCTCTCACCCTCTGTCTGATGCTGGGCACCGCTGGCATGCCGCACATCCTGGTGCGCTTCTACACCACCAGCACCGTGCAAGAAAGCCGCAGCAGCGTGGGCTGGGCGCTGGCATGGATCAGCATCCTCTACCTGACCGCACCGGCCTACGCGGCGTTCTCGCGCTGGGAGATCCTTCAGGATGTGGTCAATAAACCAATTGTTGAACTGCCCCAGTGGGCCGCGAACTGGTCAACCACCGGACTGCTGACCATCACCGACAGCATTGCGTCCGGCGGAAATGGCGACGGGCGGCTCCAGTACAGCGAGCTAAAAATCGACCAGGATCTGGTGGTGCTGGCCACTCCCGAGATCGCCGGCCTGCCAGCCACGGTGGTGGCTCTGGTGGCGGCGGGCGGCATGGCCGCCGCCCTCTCCACCGCCGACGGGCTGCTCATGGTGATCGCGTCGGCGGTGGCCCACGACATTTACCACCGCACCCTGAACCCGCAGGCCACCGAGGCCGAGCGGCTCTGGCTCGGGCGCATGATGATCCTGGTGGCGGCGGTTCTGGCGGCCATCACCGCCATTCAACGCCTGGCGATCATCGTGCAAATGGTGGCCTGGGCCTTCTCACTGGCCGCGTCAAGCCTCTTCCCCGTGCTCGTGTTGGGCATCTTCTGGAAGGGCACCACCAGTCGTGGGGCCGCCGCCGGCATGATCTGCGGCACCACCGTCACCGCCGCGTATATGGTGATGAGCTACACCTACCCCGGCTGGGGACTGCTCGGCATCAGCCACAGCGCCGCCGGGATCTTCGGCGTCCCGGTGAACTTTCTGGTCACCTGGTTGGTCAGTCGCCGTGGCCCGCCGCCCTCCCCCGAGACTCAGGCTCTTGTCGACTCGCTGCGCCACCCGGCGACGTAGAGTCTCTTCTGTCTGGCTCCTCTTTTTGTGGGAGGACAAAACTTCAATCCAGCTTGACAGTTCAGCGACGAGGCGAGGATGCGAGGACGCGCTCGTATCGCCTCATCGCCCCATCGCGACCTTGTCCGACTGTCACGTTGAATGTGCCCATTTTGAACCATCCCGAGCGAACGATAGCAATCCTCGTGGGGTTATGAAAACGTGGCCTAGGGCATGTGCAAAGTCACCCTCCGGCCCGCACCCCC
>CAIRFY010000631.1 GCA_903877945.1 uncultured Oscillochloris sp.
GCGAGGATGCGACGAGGCGATGCTATCGCATCCTCGCCTCATCGCGTCCCCGCCACACGGTAAAGCTATTCTGAACCATGTCTACGTCGTATATACTGAGCGAAGGCGCAGACTTAGACAGAGATGTTGAGGCACCTATGGACATTATGTTACATATGACCGCGTTGGACACGGCGACCCGCACCTGGATTCAGAACGAGGCACGGCGTACTGGCACTTCGGTTGAGACGGTTATTGAGCGGTTGATCCTGCGCGGTGTTGTCGCGGAACGCCAATCATCGCGAGCGCAGCGGTTTCACGACCTAGATGATCTGGCAGGTACATGGAGTGTGGAGGAGGCCGAGGAATTCCGTGTGGCGACGGCAGACTTCTCTCAGATCGACCCGGCGCTGTGGCGATGACCCCTATTCTGATTGATACCAACGCCTATACTGCCTTTAAGCAGGGATTACCGGACGTGGTGGACGTAATTCAGCGAGCGCCGCAACTGTTCATAAGTAGCGTCGTGAATTCGGTGAACTGCTTGCCGGATTCGCCGTTGGATCACGCGAGGCGCAGAACCGCAGCGATCTCCAGCAGTTTCTTGCATCGGCACGAGTTATTGTTACGGTGGTCGACGAGCGAACGGCTATATATTATGCTACCGTCTACCAGAGTCTACGCACGAAGGGCCGCCCGATACCAACAAACGATATGTGGATCGCAGCGACAGCGCTTCAGCATGGCTGCGCACTCTTCAGTTTCGATGGTCATTTTCAGTCAATTGACGGTCTGATTGTTGGGACGACCGCTGTGGAACTCGGCATCCCCTAGTACTATACAGCCTGATGACCGGATCTGTTAGCAGCGATCCGGTGTCTGAAATCAGGGACTAACACGAAGGACTACCCCAATGCGTTACCTTGCTGGGATTGTGTTTGATGCCTACGGGACGCTGCTTGATGTCGCCTCGGTGGCGGATGCCTGTGAGGCGCGTTGGCCGGGCTACGGCGGTGCGCTTACCCAGCTCTGGCGCGCCCGCCAACTGGAGTATTCCTGGCTGCGTAGTCTGATGGGCCGTCACGCTGATTTTTGGCAGGTGACGGGCGATGCGCTCGATGTCGCCTGTGCCACGCTCGATCTGGATCCTAGCCCTGCTGACCGCAGCGCACTCCTTGATGGCTACCTGCGCCTCGCGCCTTTCCCGGAGGTGGCGACCGCTTTGGGCAGGCTCGCTGGTGTGCGTAAGCTCGTTCTCTCGAATGGTGCCCCCGTTATGCTTCAGACGGGATTAGCGCATGCAGAGATCGCCGACTTTGTGGAGTCTATTCTGAGCGTTGAATCTGTCCGCATTTTTAAACCTGCCCCGCAGGTGTATGCGCTTGCGACGACGTTCCTGGGCTGCGCTCCTGCTGATGTTCTGTTTGTCTCTGCGAATGGCTGGGACATTGCGGGGGCTTCGTCTTTTGGCTTGCGTACGGCGTGGATTAACCGGGCTGACGCGCCGGTTGAGCGGCTTGGCTTTATGCCCGAGATCGTTGTACCCGACCTTGTCACTCTTGCAGATGTTATCGAGGCGAATCGTCATGATCGAACAGCGTGAGCGGCTCCTGGCCCTGATTCTGGAACTGCACGTTCAGATTCGTGATGCGGTGGTGACGGCCTGTGAGCGCAGCGCGGTGGATGATCTGGCGGGGGTGGTGGAGGACGAGCAGGCGGGTGATACGATTTATGCGGTGGATCGGGTGAGCGAGGAGTTGCTGGTGGGCTTCTTCGCCGAGCGGGTGGCCCCGACCTGGCCGCTGGTGCTGGTGGCTGAGGGGATCGCCGATGGCACGATGGTACTGCCTGTGGGCAGCGCGGAGAGTAGTGCGGTTATTCGGGTGCTGGTTGACCCGATTGATGGCACACGCGGGCTGATGTACCAGAAGCGCAGCGGTTGGGTGCTTACGGGGGTGGCTCCGAACCTTGGCCCGACAACCCGGCTGCGCGATATTGAACTGGCGGTGCAGACGGAGATCCCGCTGGTGAAGCAGCATCTGAGCGATGTGCTCTGGGCCAGTGCCGACGGCCCTCTGCACGCGGAGCGCTATAACCGCTTAACAGGGTCGCAGGTGCCGGTGCGCCTGCGGCCCTCGCGGGCGAGTAGTATCGCCCACGGTTTCGCGATGATCAGCCGCTTTTTCCCCGGTGCCCGCGAGGAGCTGGCCGCGATTGATGAGGCGGTGATACGGGCGACGCTGGGGCCGCCGCAGGCGGGCAAGGCCCAGTGTTTTGAGGATCAGTATATCTCTAGCGCGGGCCAGCTCTACGAGTTGATCGCTGGTCATGATCGCTTTGTGGCTGACCTGCGCCCGCTGCTGGATCGCCACCTGGCGGCACGCGGCGAGGCTCTGGGTATCTGCTGTCACCCCTACGATTTGGCGACGATGCTGCTCGCCGAGAAGGCGGGGGTGCTGCTGAGTGATGATCGTGGTGGTGATCTGGACGCGCCGATGGATATTCACGCCGATGTGGGTTGGGTGGGCTACGCGAACGCGGAGATCCGCGCCCAGATGGAGCCTGCTCTGCTGGGTGTGCTGCGCGAGCGGGGGATTCTGTGACGATGGTGGACAAGGTTTGGCGATGAGGCGATGAGGCGATGAGGCGATGAGGCGATGTCACCGCGCCCTCGCGTCCTCGCCTCATCGCCAAACTGTCACGCTAGAATTACCAGATCTGAACCTTGTCGAATAGGTGAACCCAATGTCAAATGTACGGTTCTGCCCCTCGTGCGGGACACAGGTGAGTATTGAGGAGCGATTCTGCGGGAACTGCGGCACGCGCATGGATCAGCCCGCCCCCGTCGCCCCGACGGTGCCCATCGGCCCGCAGGGCGTGCCCACACAGGTACTCTCGCCTGCCCCGAGCCAGTCACCGCCTCAATCGTTGGGTGTGCCCCCCGGAGTGATTCCACCAAAGCGTGGCCTGCCGGTGTGGGCGATCATCTTGCTCACCCTGGCCGGTCTCTGCGCAGTCGGTTGTGTGGCCAGCGTTGCTGTGGTCAGTTTCTTCGGTGACAGCATAACCAGCGCGACGGCCACGCCGAAGCCTGCGGGCCTGGGCGGCGGGATCGTGCCCATCCCCACCCGCCAGGGTGACACACCCACCAAAACCCCCGTGTCTACCACGGAGATCCCCACGCCTACGGCGGTCGATTTTCCCATAGGAGAGCCGACCCGCGCCGCTGGCGGGATCATCGGCAACGTGACGGTTGGCGGGGCCGCCGACATCGCTACCGCTGAGGCCGCCACTGCCCAGGTGGTCACCGCCAACGCCGAATTGGCGGCCCTCCTCGCGTCGGGCACGCAGATCTTTAAGGACGAGTTCGATGATAACCGTAATAACTGGTTCGTCGGAATTCTTAATGATCGTGAGACAGACGAGATCGGCGATGGGGTCTTCAAGGTGAGATGGGCAGGCAAAGGCTCCTCGTACGAGCGCTACGAAGGACGTGAGCTGACGAACTTCGTGGCGGAGGTGGACTGCCTGATAAACACGGGGGGAAATGATGGCGGATGCGGCATCGTCTTCGCTGAGAAGAAGGATGTTGGGTACTATAAATTTGAGGTTTTTGACAACTACTATTGGCTGCTAGCCACCTACCCAGAAGGCGACCCGACCATTCTTGCGGAGGGCGACCCGACCGGGGTTATGAACCCCGGCGAAGTGAACAACCTACGGGTGATCAAGCAGGGTGATCAGATCCGCATCTTTCTGAACGGGGTGCCCCTGAAGACCGTGAAAGATAGCACCTATCAGACGGGCAAGGTGGGTGTCTCTACAAAGTCGGATAACGAGAAAGGCGGCGTCGAGATCTGGTTCGATAATTTTGTGATCTGGGGGATATAGCAACGGTTGTTCGGGATCACTAAAAGCCCACAAGAGCCTGCGATTTCCTGTAGTTTTGGGACTTTAGTGGTAGACAAATGGTTTAAATGACCGTAGTCTGTACTCGAACCACGGCGAAATGTTTCCGCCGAGTCAATGTTGTTCTCACCGAAGAGTTGAGGAGAAGAGTACCCATGGCCTACGTTGTTGCTGAGCCGTGTGTCGGGACGAAGGACTCCGCGTGTGTGGCGGTCTGCCCCGTAGATTGCATCTACGAGGGCGACGACCAGTACTACATCAACCCCGACGAATGTATTGACTGCGGGGCTTGCGAGCCCGAGTGTCCCGTGGAGGCGATCTTCGCTGACGACGCGGTTCCCGCGCAGTGGTCATCCTTCACTGAGAAGAACCGCGTCTTCTTCGGCGCGTAGAAACGTAGCAGCGGGGGCGAGGTATGCCTCGTCCCCGCTGTGACGTACCTACATCATCCCCGCGTAATCCTCTGGTGTGTCCATATCGGACACCACCGCCGGGTCGTCCACCGCGATCTGACGCACCTCCCCGGCGTGGCGGGCGAGTACCTCTCGTGCGCCCACATCTCCCTCAAGCAGCCGCAGTTCAGCGAAGATCGCCCGCGTTAGCAGCACCGGGTTGCCGCGCCGACCTCGGTAGTACGGGATGATCGCCCGTGCATCGGGGTCTGTTGCATGGGCCACGATTATTGTGTCGATCAAGGCCGGGGTGACAAAGGGCTGATCGACGAGCAGCACGAGGGCGGCCCGCGCCGTAGCCGGTAGTGCGCCCAGCCCCGTGCGCAACGAACTGGCCTGCCCGCTGGCATAGGTGGGGTTCTGCACAATCACGAGGCCGTCGAGCCCTGCCAGGGCCGCCTGCACCGCGTCGGCTGCCGCACCCACCACGACCACCAGGCCGATCATCAGCCGACTCGCTAGCGCCTGCTCGGCCACGTGGCGCACCAACGGTCGCCCGCGCCACTCAAGCAGTTGCTTTGACTGTCCCATGCGCGACGATGTGCCTGCCGCCAGGAGAATTCCATAGGTCATCGTTGTTTTCCGATCCGCCGTCGGCGAACGTCACCCTCCGGCCCTCACCTTCAGCCCCTCTCCCGTTCAGGGAGAGGGGGCTGGGGGGGTGAGGGCGGAGCGGCGGGAGATTCGTTATGTGAAAAGTATTGATCCTAGGGCGCTTGTGCTACAATTATCCTGCACCCTAATGCCGACTCTCGACGTCATAGTCGTCAGCAGGTATCTATATTTCGAAGGAAGGTGCCCAATGGGATTTCTTGATCAGATTGGTAAAACGCTTACGCAGGGTGTTGATCGGGCGAAGTTTGAGGCCGAGAAGTTTCAGAAGACGACGCGACTGCAAGGCGAGGTGAACGAGTTCCGCCACCAGCTTGATGCGAAGCTGATGGAGCTTGGTCAGCGTGCGTACGACCTCCAGCGTGCGGGGCAGATCAGCGCACCCTCGATTAGCGAAATGGCGTCGGCTGTCGATCAACTGCGGGCGACCGTGGTGGCGAAAGAAGAGGAACTGAAGCTCTCGCAGAGCGAGGTATTTATCGAGCCGATGCCGTCTTCTCCGGTGCCATCACAGTCGGTGCCAATTATCCACGAGATGCCGACCGCCGGGCCGACGCACACTGCCGGGACGAAGGCATGTGCGGGCTGTGGCTTCCAGATGCCCGCCACGGCGATGTTCTGCCCTAGCTGCGGTACTCGCACCGCCTAGGCACGCCGGGTATGATCGAGCTACTTGTAAGGGCGTAGCAGCACGACGCTGCTACGCCCTTACGGTGGTGGAGAGCAGGTTGCCGCTGATTACCTCTTGCGGTGTGCGGGCCGTGCGAACATCGGCCATGCTAATGCCGAGTTGGGTCATTGTGGTGGCGACTGAGGCCGAAATTCCCGTGATCGTCACCTCGCAGCCGAGCAGCCGCACGGCCTGAATGGATCGTAGGATCGCCTGGGCCACGGCGGTATCTACTGTGGGTACCCCGGCAATGTCGATAATCACCATACGGGCATTCTGGGCGCTCACATCGGTCAGCAGGCGTCGGGTGAGCGCGTCGGCGCGCCGACTGTCGAGGTGGCCGACAACCGGGGCCAGCAGTACGCCGTCGGCCAGCGAGATCGCGTGTGTCTCTAGGGTGGTCACCAGGTCAAGCAGACGCCGCTGCTCGTCATTCTGGGTAGCGAGTTCGGCAGCTTTCTGCGAAAGTTCGCGGGCCTGGGCCTCGGTGTGAGCGAGAGCCTGACGGGCATGATCGGCGCTATCCTGCGCCTCGCGCTGTGCCGAGTCCGTGACCATGCGGGCGAGGAGGATGCCGCTCACGGTTACGATATAGAGCAGGAGGCTGAGGGGGTCAACATAGGCACCGTGGCCGCCGGAGCGAACGATCAGGATGATCACGAGGGTCAGTGACGTGCCCACAATCCAGAGCGGATCGGCGACGATAAGGCCGAGTACCGGTATCAAGAAGGCGGTCGTGGAGAACCGCTCGGTCAGAAAAGGTTCACTGGTCGTCGCCCCGATCAGCAGTGTGATAAAGATCAGGATGACATAACGTGCCTGTGACCAGCCCCGCCAGTAGGCGAAGAAGAGGGGCATCAACACGACCATGCCGATGCCGGAGCCGATGAGCGAGTTGCTCTTAGCGGGGACGACCAACTGGTAGATCAGAGAGATGAACGCGCTAACGGCCAAAATGGCGAGCAGTGCGAGGACAACGTGTCGCTGTGAGACCCTCATTGAAGAAGCCCTTCGGGTGCGAAAACCCACGCGCTTTGTCGTGTGCCGACGTATCTTCGCGCCAGGTGCGGCAGCAATAGATTGTATCATAATCATCGGTTGCCATAACTGCGCGATGATTGTACCATCCCCAAAGGAATGAGATCGTCTTTTGGGGCGCAGCCCCAAACCTACTAAAAATACCGAGGAGGATTCAGATGAGCGACGTAGACACCCAGAAGTACCAGCATATTCTGGTGGAATACGAGGGCCGGGTGGCCTTCGTGACGATGAACCGGCCGCAGCGGCGCAACGCCCTCTCGCTTGAACACATGCAGGAATTGCTGGCCTGTTTCAAGGAGATCGGCGAGCGGCGCGATGCGGGCGCGGTGGTGCTGCGCGGCAATGGCCCGGCCTTCTGCGCTGGTCACGACCTGAGTGAGATGACCGGCCAGGAGCCCGAGTTCTACCGCCACCTGTTTGAGGTTTGCACCGTGCTGATGGAGACGATCCAGTCTATCCCGCAGCCGGTGATCGCCCAGGTGCATGGGGTAGCCACGGCGGCTGGTTGTCAACTGGCCGCCTCCTGCGATCTGGTGGTGGCCGCGTCGAGTGCGCGTTTCGCTACGCCGGGGGTGAAGATCGGGCTGTTCTGCTCGACGCCGATGGTGGCCTTGAGTCGGGCGGTGCCGGCGAAGTTGGCTATGGAGATGCTGCTCACCGGCGAACTGATCTCGGCGCATGCGATGCACGCGGCGGGAATGGTGAACCGGGTGGTGGCCGCAGACCAACTGGCGGCAGCTACCCGCGCTCTGGCCGAGCAGATCGTCGCCGCCAGCCCTACGGTGGTGGGTCTGGGTAAGCAGGCGTTCTACCGCCAACTGAACATGCCGCAGCACGAGGCGTATACCTACACCAGAGAGGTGATGGCCAATAATGCCAGCCTCGCCGATGCGCAGGAGGGGATCTGCGCCTTCTTGGAGAAGCGCCCGCCCCAATGGCAGTAGCGTGTCGAGGAAACCTTCCATGCCCGGTATGCCCCTGCGCGGCGACCGCATCCACCGCTATGTCAGCGCCTTCTGCCCGCATTGCCACCACGAGCGCCCTGAGCGGCCACTGGATGATGTGCGCCGCCTGGGCGGGTACCTGAGCGCCGATGAGGACGGGCGGGTCTGGCTGGTGCGTGGCTGCCCCGACCACGGCATGGTTCGCACGCTCTACGATGAGTCGGTTGAGATCCTGGCCTACCTGGAGCAGTGGACGGCTCCCACCCGGAGCCATACGCCTGACCAGTTCGGCAACTTCGATCCGCTGCCCTTGGCTTACCTGCGCGGCCTCGATGAGATGCACACCCAGCATACCTGCACGCTGCTGGAGGATATCGAGCAGGGCTGTAATCTGTGTTGCCCGAACTGCTTCGCCGCCAGTTCGCCCCAACTGCGCGGCACGGTGCCGGTCGCGACCATCCTGGCTAATGTGGATGCGCGCATCGGGCGCGAGGGTGGCCGCATTGATGTGCTTATGCTCTCCGGCGGCGAGCCGACTATCCACCCGCAGCTTATCCCGCTCCTTGATGCGCTGGTCGAGCGGCCAATTGTACGGATTCTGATCAACACCAACGGCATCGAGATCGCCCAGAATGACGTGCTGCTGGCCTACCTGAAGCAGCACCGCAAACGGATCGAGGTCTACCTCCAGTTCGATGGCTTTCGGTTAGAGACCCACCGCTACCACCGTGGGGCCGACCTGCGCACGCTCAAGCAGCAGGCCATCGCCCGGCTGAGCGCGGCGGGCGTGTTTACGACCCTGACGATGACGGCGACCCTGGGGGTGAATGACGACGAGATCGGCGCGGTGATCACGCACGCCCTGGCGACGCCCTTTGTCGGCGGGGTGAGCATCCAGCCGCAGTTCGGCAGCGGGCGGGCCACGCCCATCAACCCGAGCGAGCGGCTGACTCACACTGGCACCCTGGCCCGCTTCGGCCCGCAGACCGACGGCCTGGTAACCTGGCGCGATATGATCGCCCTGCCGTGTTCGCACCCGCACTGCTGCTCGGTGGGCTATATGCTGCTCACCGACAAGGGCGAGTGGCGCTCGCTGGCGGGGATCATCGGGCACGAGAACCTGAAGGCTAATCTGGGCCTCGTGAGCAACCGGATGGTAGACCCGGAGTTATCGGCGCAACTGCGCAATCTGGTCAAGGAGTCGCTGCTGGGCCTGTTCAGCGAGCAGAGTTCCCTGAGCCACCCGCAGATCGGCGAACTGTTCCGCAACGTCTGCGAGACCTGCGACATCGGCATGAGTACCCTGCTGCGCCTGGCTGGCAACGCGCTGGTCGGGCGGCAGGATCAACTGCGCGAACTGCTGGCCAAGCGAGTCAAGCGGATCACGGTCAAGCCGTTTATGGACATCAACACGATGACGGAGGAGCGCCTGACTCAGTGCTGTGTGCATGTGGGCACGCAGGGCGCGGACGGCGCGCAGCAGTGCGCGCCCTTCTGCGCGGTGCAGGCGTGGCCGGCGATCAGCCGCCAAAAGCTCAGCGAGCGGATGCGCCCGGCTCCCCCTCTCCCGCGCAGGGAGAGGGGGCTGGGGGGTGAGGGTTGAGCGGCAATCACGCGACGTTGCTCATGCCCTGGTGAACAGGCGAGCTTCGCACCCCCGGCAGCCCCCGCACGGTATATGCGGCAGACACCCGCACACCAGGAGGCACCGCCGTGATCATCCGCGATCTTTTCGACCGTCTGCTCGATCTTTTCTTTCCCGACCGCTGTGTGGCCTGCGGGCGCATGGGATCGCTGCTCTGCGCACACTGCCGGGCCGGGCTGCGGCCCTACCCGCCCGAGGCACCGCCCGCCGGGCTTGACGGCATGGCCGTGGGTTGGCTTTACGAGGGCGCGATCCGCACGGCCATCCACCGCATGAAGTACACCGGCATGCGCCGGGTGGCCGTGCCTCTGGGCGACCTGCTGGCCGAACATTTGCAGGCCGCGCCGCTGCCCGCCGACGCCCTGATGGCGGTGCCACTGCACGCCGGGCGTCTGGCGGAGCGCGGCTTCAATCAGAGCGAGGAGCTGGCCAACCGCCTCGCCCACCGCTGCGGACTGCCCCTTGTCCCTGGCCTGGCCCGCTGTCGCGACACCGGCCACCAGGCCAGCCTGGGCCGCCGCGCCCGCAAGGGCAACGTCGAGGGCGCCTTCGTCTGGGCCGTCCACGTCGCGCCGCCCGCCCGTGTCCTGATCGTTGACGACGTTCTCACCACCGGGGCCACCCTGGCCGCCTGCGCCGACGCCCTGCGCGGCGCGGGCACCCGCGAGGTGCGCGCCGTGGCCCTGGCGCGGAGTCTGGCACCGGGCCAGAAGATGATACAATCGTAGGGTCACTGCAACGACTTTGGGGCGATGCCCCAAACCTACTTTATAATGGATGTGTGCGGCGAAGCCACCCCCACACCCCCACCTCAGGGCTGTTGCAAAGTCCGCAGATCGCCGGACAGCCCTCACCCCCCAGCCCCCTCTCCCTGAACGGGAGAGGGGAAGTTGGATGCGTCCTGTTGCGGAA
>CAIRFY010000632.1 GCA_903877945.1 uncultured Oscillochloris sp.
GACATGGTTCAGAACAGCTTTACAGTGTGGCGGGGACGCGATGAGGCGAGGATGCGATAGCATCGCCTCGTCGCCTCCTCGCCTCATCGCCACACTGTAAAGCTGAAACCTGATACCTGATACCTGAAACCTTTTCTAAGGCGAGATCACCCGCAAGATCGCCGCGTTAGCCTTGCGGCGGCCCAGGTGCCAGCTCTGCCAGCCATTATCTAGGCTGCGTAGCTGCTGCTGCCTGATCGTCATGTGGCGTATCACCTGCTCGCGCTGCGCTGGGTTGAGGATTGGCATGGCGTTGATAACCGTAGGCACGGCGTCATTTGAGAGCGCGAGCAGATAGCTCAGGTCAACCTCCTCGCTGCCATACCGACCGCTGCCAGAACTGCGGGTCAGGGCGGAGGGGTTGGCCTGATAGCGGGCGATATTCTCGCGGACGATCAGGGCGTCGGGGCTGATGATGTTGAGGATGGTCAGGACGATCAGGGCGGAGATGAATCCGCCGAACAGGAAGATCTGCGGGCGGGCACTGATCAGGGCGACCACAAAGATCAGCAGTACCACGGCCAGCCAGATCATAAAGCTGTGGGTGTAGAGGCGCAGGCGGGTGAAGCCGTAGGCCAGTTCGTAGAGCCACATGCGCTGGAAGGCCGAGGTCAGGATGCCGAGTACCAGCAGCACCATAGCCGAGTTGGATAGGTTGAAGGCCAGTCGGCGGGCCGCGCTCTCGCGGCGCGTCACCAGGGCCAGGGTGCAGAGCAGGCCGAGGGCCAGACACGCCACGGTGAGCAGTTCGAAGAAGCCGTGCCGAGCGTACTCGGCGTAGGTCATGCCGCTGCGGGTCAGGCTATCGAGCCCGCCGAAGAGGTAGGCACCCTGGATGAACATAAATCCAGCGAAGAGCAGATCCAGCAACAGCAGCACGGTGATCGCCTCGGTGCTGCCGAGGAAGCGCCAGGCCAGGCCGCTGCGATCCAAACGCTCGGTCTCGCCCTCGGCGGGAAGTTCGGACATGGCCGGTATGCCCTCGGCCATCGCGATCATCAGGCCGCCCGCCGTGAGCCAGGCGAAGCAGCCGACGATGATCGTGTGGGCGAAGGCTGTCCAGAAATTGAAGGGCAACTGGAGGCTTAGCACCTGGATCACATAGCTGGCGAAGATGCTGTCGGCGGCGGTGAGCAGACCGGCAAAGATCAGCAGCAGCGGCGTGGCCAGCATGATCCCGCGAACCACCGGGGCCATGGCGCGCACCTGGTCACCGCCGATCCGTAGCCCCCTGATCTGGGTGAAGGCCAGGATTACCGGGTGGATGCCGATCTCAAAAAAGGCCAGAAAGGCCCGCTTGATCAGACGGACGGGGGGCAGGCGGTGCAGAGCTTCGCTGCGGAAGCTGACGGCGAGCAGCAGGAGCAGGCCGATCATGGCGAGCAGGTTGAGGACGACGAGCATCGGCTCATCGCGCACGGCCAGCCAGACCGCGAAACTGAGGGCGGCGACGCCGAGCCAACTGTTGGCCGTGCCGGGGCAGCCCTCGGTTTTGCTGACGATGGACAGAGCGAAGAGGCCGAGGGCCACAAAGCATGGCGCGGAGATGCCGATGCTGTGTCCGTAGAAGAACAAATCTGCGCAGATGCCGAGCAGCAGGGCGGTGCTGAGCAGAATGTGTGGTGCGCGTAGTGTCGCCATGGGTGGCTCCAAGTCACAGAGAAGAAAATACCGCTGCCCTGGTTATACCAGAACAGCGGCATTGATTGCGACCTTCTGTGTGTGGCGGCCCGCGCACTCAGGTGCTTGACACGGAGGTGTGAGGAGTACTCGATCATGCCTCCCGCCTCACACCTCCCGCCTCCCGCCTCCCGCCTCCCGCCTCCCGCCTCCCGCCTCCCGCCTCCCGCCTCACACCTCACGCCTCACACCTCACGCCTCACACCTCCCGCCTCCCGCCTCCCGCCTCACGCCTCACGCCTCCCGCCTCACGCCTCCCGCCTCCCGCCTCACGCCTCACGCCTCACGCCTCACGCCTCACGCCTCACGCCTACATCTTCATCTTATACCCGATGTCCTTGAGTAGCTCGCGGGCGATCACATTCTTCTGGATCTCGTTGGTGCCCTCAAAGATGCGCGTGACGCGGGCGTCGCGGTACATCCGCTCCAGGGGCAATTCGCGTGAGAACCCCATGCCGCCGTGGATCTGGAGAGCCTCGTCGATCACTTGACTGGCCATTTCGGTACAGTAAAGCTTGACGATACTACTCTCCAGTGTCGCGGGCAACTGGGCATCCACGCGCTTGGCGCAGTCGTAGACAATCTGCTCCATCGTGTAGATCTTCACCGCCATCTCGGCCAGTTTGAACTGGATGGCCTGGAAGTCGGCCAGGGCACGACCGAACTGGTGGCGCTCGACGGCGTACTTACGGCTGAGATCGAACGCCTCTTTGGCCGCGCCCACGCTGCTGCCGCCCAGTCCCACCCGACCAATGTCGAGGGTCTTCATGGCAATCTGGAAACCGTGGCCGACACCGTGGACACCGCCGAGGACGTTCTCAGCCGGGATGCGACAATCCTCAAAGAAGAGGCTGGCGGTGTGGGACGCCTTCAGGCCCATCTTATGCTCGATCTTGCCGACACGGAAGCCGGGGGTATCCTTCTCGACGAGGAAAGCGGTGATGCCGCCGCGCGGCCCCTTATGCTTATCGTTGACAGCGTGGACGACGATCACATCGGCGAAACTACCGTTGGTGATCCACATTTTCTGGCCGTTGAGTACCCACTCGTCGCCCTGGTGTTCGGCGGTGGTCTGGAGGTGGGCTGCGTCGGAGCCAGCGTCCGGCTCGGTGAGCGCCCACGCACCGATCATCTGGCCGTGGTTCAGCGCCTTGAGGTAATGCTCCTTCTGGGCCGGGGTGCCGCCAATAAAGATGCTCATCGCCGCGAGCTGGGCGTGGGCACCGATGATCGTAGCGGTGCTAGCGCACGAGCGGTTTAGCTCCTCCATCAGCACACAGTAGCCGGTAATGCCCATGTCAAGCCCGCCGTACTTCTCGGGGAAGGGCACGCCCAGCAGTCCGATCTCGCCGGCCTTCTTCAGCACCTCAAAGGGCACCCGCTCCTCTTCGTCGAGATCGTGGGCAATCGGGCGGATCTCTTTGTCCACAAACTCACGCACGGTCTGGCGCAACATCTTGATCTCGTCGGTGTGCTCGTACTCCATCGTCGTGGCCTCCTTGATAGTCTTGAGTGTTGAATGCTGCGTGCTAGATGTAATATTACACACTGCGTCATGAAGTATAGCAATCGCCTGCTCAGATGTCAAAGGGAGGTTTCGCCCTATAACAGGGCATGTGTAAAGTCACCCTCCGGCCCTCAGCCCCCCCCCTTTGAACTCACGGGGAGAGGGGAGATTTCGCACCAGGACGCATCCGACTCCCCCTCTCCCACTCAGGGAGAGGGGGCTGGGGGGTGAGGGCTGCCCGGTGATCACACGACTTTGCACATGCCCTTCGCCCCATAAAGGTGCCCGGTGTGCCCCGAACGCCTGGCCCTATGCGCCGAGACGATCATTATCGACGTATAGGCGCAGCCGCCCGCCGCTCGCGCCAGCGTTGGCGCAGGTAGACCAGCCCGTTACGCTGGTAGACCAGCCACTCGATCACCAGCACAACTAGGGCCGCCAGGGCCAGCCAGCGCCAGACCTCCTGACGCCCGTCGCGTGTACGGCTGATCGTACTCTGCGCCCCGCTGGTCTGCGGCACAGTCAGGTCGCGCTGCGCGGTGATCGCCGATTCCTTGGGAGCAAAGAGGTTTACCGCGTAGCGGTGGGTCGTCTGCACCGCGCCGTCGCGCAGCGCCTCCAACACGTACACCCCCAGTGGGTCGGTGTCCGCGTAGATCGCCTGACCGTCGCGGATCTGCACGCCGCCGTCACGTGAGTTGGCTACCGTCCCGTCCGGGCGGGTCACGCGCACCTCGCTGATGCTGGCGTCCACCTGGACAGCCAGGGGCTGGCCGGGCACGAGCTGCGACGCCTCGGCCCCGCTGCCGGGGGCCAGGTAGTTGATCAGGTTTGAGAGCAGCAGTGGGAAGGCCACTTGCAAAGGCAGATCGGAATTGTGCAGGTCAAAGGCCAGCACCGCGATCCGCCGACCATCGCGCTCGCCCACGGCCAGCAGCGGTGCGCCGTCGCTATCCACCACCACCCGCGCCCAACTTCCCAGCGTGATCCGTGCCATCTTCAGCACGCTCACCTCGCTCAGGCTCACGTTACGCAGAACGGGGTCATCGCCAACGACCGGGCGCAGACTGGGGAACTCAATCTCGCCCGTCACCGAGAAATAGTCAGTGCTACGGATCGGGCCGACGAAGAGCAGGTTGCCAGGGGGCAGGACGGCAGGCGACGGCCCATCAATAATCGTCACCGGGATCTGAGTGATCGTCTCAGTGAAGGTCCTCGTCCCGCTGATCGCCTTGGTCACACGGACGCCGGGCAGGAGCGAGAGGCCCGTCTCTAAAAAGCGGTTGCCGAGGCTGATCAGGCGCACATGCAGGGCGTCGCCCAGGGTACTCACGGCAAAGGCACGGTCATCGAGTGCCAGGGCGTCGGCACCATCCAGGCGCGCCTCCACCACCCGCACCTGGGGCGGAATCTGGGCCACAATGCTCTGGCCGTGGGTTGGGTCAGGGGCGAGGCTCAGGTTATAGGCGTTAAAGATCGCCCCGTCGAGGTAGATGTCGAGGCGGCGGGCGGTAGCAGACGCGCCGTAGTTTGTCACCTGCACAAAGAGGGTCTGCGAGTTCTGGTTAGGCTGGAGCGAGATCGCACTCACCGCCACATTCTCGGTGGCCCGGCCAATCGGGAAGTAGCTGACGCGGGCTGGTATGCGAATATCGCTGGGGACACTCACGTTGCCGTCGGAGATAATCGCCACCTCGCTATCCTCTTCGCGGGCGGCCAGGGCCGAAGCCAGGGTGAGGGGCTGGGCGAGATCGCTGCCGCCGCCGTTGCCGAGTTGGATCGCGTCAATCGCCCGTCGCAGCTCGCGCCGGTCGCTGGTGGCGGCGGCGGGCACCTGCATGCTGCCACCGGCAGCGATAATCGTGGCCCGCCCGCCGTCGGGCATCTGGTCAATCAGTTGGATGGCCTTGGCCTTAGCAGCCTCCAGGCGCGAGGGCGACTCATCGCTGGCCCCCATACTCGCCGAGTGGTCGAGGATAATGATCAGGTTGCGCCCGCTGATGCCCTGGGTCTGGAAGAAGGGCCGGGCCAGGGCCAGCACCAGCAGCAGCATCAGCAGGAGTTGGAGCAGCAGTAGCAGACTGCGACGCAGCTTCTGCCAAGGCGCGTTGGCCTCCACATCGCGCACCATCTTTTGCCAGAGGAAGGTCGAGGAGACCGAGCGCTCCTCGCGGCGCAGCTTGAGCAGGTACATCGCCACAATGATCGGCCCAACGATGGCGGCAGCGAGCAGGGCCAAGGGGCTGATCAGCGACATAGGGAGACTCCTCAGGCGTCGGGGTCAATACCGAGTTCGCGTAGACGTGCGGCGAGAGCAGCCGCACGGGCTTCGGCATTGTCGGCGCGCTGGTATTCCTGATCGGCGCGCTGGCGCTCCTGATCGGCGCGCTGGCGCTCCTGATCGGCGCGCTGGCGCTCCTGATCGGCGCGCTGGCGCTCCTGATCCGCCCGTATAGCTGCATCCGCACGCTGGTAATCCAGCTCAAGGTAACTGGCAAAAGCAGCCCCATCGGGCCGCAGCACGATCAAATTGCCGCCATTGAGGAGGAGTGTCACATGCGTGCGCGGGCTAATCCAGCCCTCAATATCGTCAATTTTCTCAAGATGATCGTCAATTCGCAGGTAGCCAATCAACGTGCCACGATCCGGGTCGTAGATGTAATACTCTTCGACACCGTGGCGATCATAAAAGCTGAACTTACGGGTCATCTCGTTCACCGTATTACCGGGCGAAAGGACCTCCCAGACTACCTGCGGGGCGATGTTACCCTCGCGCCACTGCTGGTACGATCCGCGTTCACCCTTGGGCCGACCAAACACGATCATCACGTCGGGAGCCTGACGAGTACGGGGCTGACCCTCCACTGGATACCAGAGCAAATCCCCGGCAACAAAGACATTGGCCTTCTCACGGAAGATCGCGTCGAATCCACCCTGGATCGTCACGATCCAGCGGAACTGCCGGGTGTTATCGGCCATCGGCTTGCCATCGCTTTCAGGATAGACAACCGCCGTAGCGGGATCGGGAGTGGTCATCATGCTCATGGGAATCTCCAGACTACTTCAGCACGCCGCGCTTACGCAGTTGCGAAAGCACAAACTCATCAACCGGGACGGAGGTATCGACGGTCAGGTAGTTCATGCCGCGCCCGGTGCAGAAGCTCTCGATCTCCGCACGCCAGGTGGCCAGGTTCTCGCGGTAGCGCTGGATCAGGCCAATGTCGGCGCTGATCTCCACCGGCTCGCCGCCCTCCACATCCACCAGCTTAAAGTCGCCATCAAGCTCGGGCGCGATCTCCTGGGGGGCCAGGATGTGCATCACCGTCACTTCAAAGGGACGCGACGAGAAGGCAGCGAGGGCGTCCTTCCAGCCAGCGTCGAGCAGGTCGGAGCAGAGCAGCAGCGGGCCGGGGGTGCGCGCTGTCTGCACGTAGGTACGGCAGGTTTTGGCCAGGTCGCCGCCCTTGCCGGGCACGAGGCGCTGGAGGAAGCCGAAGAGCGGCAGTGCGCCGCGCTTGCCGCGCACGCTCGGGAGCGTAGCAGCCGGCGGCCCGGCCCCGAAGGTACTCACGCTCACCCGGTCAAGGTTGCTCAGGGCGATATAGCCAAAGGCTGCGGCAAGCTGCTGCGCGTAACGCAGCTTGTTCGGTTCGCCCCAGTCCATACTGGCGCTGGTGTCCACCAGCAAATGGACGCTCAGCTCCTCTTCGGCCACAAACAGTTTGAGGTAGAAACGCTCGGCGCGGGCGTAGAGGTTCCAGTCAATCTGGCGGATGTCATCGCCGGTGGCGTAGGGCCGAAAGTCGGCGAACTCCACCGACGCGCCGCGCCGTGGGCTGCGCCGCTCGCCCTGGATGTCACCCGCCATCGCCCGCCGGGTGAGGATGCTCAGACGGTCGAGCTTGCGCAGGAATGATGATTCGAGCAGAGGATCTGTCATGTGAATGCAAAATGCAAAATGCAAAATGCAAAATGTTCAATTTTGCATTTTGCATTTTGCATTACTCCTCCTTGACCGCCTCAAGCACACCCTTGACCACCTCATCAGACGAGATACCCTCGGCCTGGGCCTCGAAGTTAAGGACGACGCGATGGCGCAGGGTGGGCAGCGCGGCGGCCTTCAGATCGGCGAAGGCCACATTGAAGCGCCCGTCGAGGAGGGCCATGATCTTACCGGCCAGGATAATCGCCTGCATCCCACGTGGCGAGGCGCCGTAGCGCACGTACTGTCGGGTAATGCTGGGCTTCTCTTTGCCGCCGGGGTGAGTGGCCGTGATCAGGCGGGCGGCGTAGGCCAGCACGTGGCTGGCAATCGGCACAGTGCGGGCCAGTTCCTGCATCTCAACGATCATCGCGCCGTTAGCCACGTGACGTGTCTGCGGACGGCGGGCGCCGGTGGTGCGCTGGGCGATCTCCACCAACTCAGCGGCGGTGGGGAAGGTCACATTCACTTTAAAGAAGAAACGATCAAGCTGGGCCTCGGGCAGCGGGTAGGTGCCCTCCATCTCCAGCGGGTTCTGGGTGGCCAAGACAAAGAAGGGCTGATCAAGCTGGTGGATGGTCTTCGCCACCGACACCGTATGCTCCTGCATGGCCTCCAGCAGGGCGCTCTGGGTCTTTGGGGTCGCCCGGTTAATCTCGTCGGCCAGCACCATGTTGGCGAAGATCGGCCCGCGCTCGAAGCGAAACGCCTTGCGCCCCTGCTCATCCTCACTGATTAGCGTCGTACCGATAATGTCGGCCGGCATCAGGTCAGGGGTGAACTGGATGCGCGAGAAACTACAGTCGATCACATCGGACAAGGTGCGTACCAGGGTGGTCTTCGCCAGGCCGGGCACGCCCTCCAGCAGCGCGTTGCCGCCGGCCAGCAGCGTCACCACCACCTGGCGCACCAAATCGCGCTGGCCGACGATCACATTGCCCACCTCGGCCTCGATCAGTTGCGCCCGATGGCGGAACTCGTCTGGGCTAAGCTGGGGCTGCGGGGCGGGGGGGGGGAGTGGGGTGGTCATTGAGGCTCCTTATGTGACTGGGTGATACGGTGACTGGGTGACACGGTGATACGGTGATACGGTGACACGGTGACACGGTGACGCGGTGACACGGTGACACGGTGACGCGGTGACGCGGTGATACGGTGATACGGTGATACGGTGATACGGTGATACGGTGATACGGTGATACGGTGATACGGTGATACGGTGATACGGTGATACGGTGATACGGTGATACGGTGATACGGTGATACGGTGA
>CAIRFY010000633.1 GCA_903877945.1 uncultured Oscillochloris sp.
CCCCCCAGCCCCCTCTCCCTGAACGCGAGAGGGGGAGCCGGATGCGTCCTGGTGCGGAATCTCCCCTCTCCCCGTGAGGGAGAGGGGCAGGGGGTGAGGGTTGAGCGGCCGACTTTGCAGAAGCACTGGGGGACTGCGCGCCTTCGCCGAGGGGCTTCGTCGGGGTCGGGTATAATTCGGGGCTATGATACGAACGGTAACTGCCACCCGCTATGTGCGGCCCCTGCGTGAGGGCGGATCGCTGCCCGCGATCATTGAGGCCGATGACGACGGAATGTACGTACTCAAGTTTCGCGGCGCGGCCCAGGGGCCGAAAGCCCTGATCGCCGAACTCATCTGTGGCGGGATCGGTCGGGCGCTCGGCCTGCCCGTACCCGAGGTTGTGTTTGTTGAGTTCGACGGTGCGCTCGGGCGCAACGAACCGCACACCGAGATCCAGGAACTGATGGGCCGCAGCGCCGGTCTTAATCTGGCTCTCGACTACCTGCCCGGCTCCTTCAATTTCGATCCGCTGAACGCCCCTGGCGTTGTGCCGGATCTGGCCGCACGCATTGTCTGGTTCGACGCCTACATTACCAATGTAGATCGCACGCCGCGCAACCCGAACATGCTGCTCTGGCACCGCAAGCTCTGGCTGATTGACCACGGCGCAGCTCTCTATGTGCATCACACCTGGGCCGATTGGCGCTCACGGGCGCGGGGGCGCTTCCAACCGATCAAGGATCACATCCTGTTGGCGGTCGCCGCCGACCTGACCACCGCCGACACGGCCCTTGCCCCTCTCGTCACCCCGGAGCTGATCGTAGAACTGGTAGAATCTATCCCCGCCGCCTGGCTGGCGGGCGAGCCGGTCTTCGCCAGCCTGGAGGAACATCGCGCCGCTTACGTGGAGTACCTGAGCGAGCGCCTACAGGCTCCGCGCCTGTTTGTGGAGGAGGCAGCCAATGCCCGTGCGCAACGCCTATGAGTACGCCCTCATCCGCGTCGTGCCACGGGTCGAGCGGGCCGAGCATATCAACGTGGGGGTGGTACTCTTCTGCCGCGAGCGCCGCTTCCTGGCTGCCCGCCTGGAGGTAGATGCAGCCCGCCTGTGCGCCCTCGCCCCCGATCTCGACGTGGAAACCCTGCGCGAGCAGATCAGCCACATCCCGATCATCTGCGCCGGCGGACGGGCGGCTGGCCCCATCGGCGACCTGCCCGCCCACGAGCGATTCCGCTGGCTCACCGCCCCGCGCAGCGCAGTCGTGCAGCCGTCCCCTGTCCACGTTGGCCTCTGCGCTGAGCCGGGTGCCGCCCTCGACCGCCTGTTTGTCCAATTGGTTGCCGTAAGGCATGTTTCAAAATGGGTACATTCAGCTTGACAGTTCAGCGATGAGGCGATGAGGCGATGAGGCGATACGGAACGCCTCACCGCGTCATCGTTTCATCGCTGAACTGTCAAGCTAGATTGAAACATGCCTAAAGTAGGGATCCTGTACTATCCCCTACGGCATACCCGCATCCTACCGCACACTGAGCGGGATCTTGAGGGAGTCCAGATCCTCAGGGAAGAACGCCGTCCCGGCAGTGAGCCAGATCCATGTGCCGCCATCGTCGCGCAGGTAGGCAATGGAGCCATCCATCTGCGTCGGGTCGCCGGGCGTGAAGATCACCTTCGCGTAGCCATCGGCCAGGTTCTCAACGCTGAACCAGCCAGTCACGCCTTGTCCCTGCGGGTCGTTCATCTGCGCGAACATGGCCCGGATTGCGCCTACCGCCGCGCCGTCGGTCATCAGGCTCGTGGGAATGCCTAGCTTGCTCAGATCGTCCGGACCGGGCTTGGCGGTGGCGAGGACGACCTGCCAATTCGCGGCGCTGCCCTTCAGGAAGAGGTAGCTGTCTACACTGCCGAAGGGCTGGGCGAGGGCTACGGCGTACTCTCCAACGACTGCGGTGCTGCCGACGAGGATGTTGCCGGTGGGGTGATCCTTGCGCAGGTGCGCGACACTGGCCTTGCCGATTGCCTGGGCCTCGGCTTCACTCGGTAGGCGCGCCGGTGTCTGATTGGCAGGTGTGGCGGTTGGCGCTGGCAGAGTGACAGTGATCGTCGCCTGGGCGGTGGCGCTCGGCGCGACCGTGGCGCTCGGCGCGGGGGTGGCGACCGTGGTGGGGATGGCATCCGCGCTGGGGCGCGGTGCGCAGCCAGAGAGGGCGATAGCGAGGAGCCCGGTGGTGGACATGCGGCGCAAGAACTTAGCGAACATGAGACGTCCTTTCTCGTAGTGAATGTTTACCTCATATTACAACGAGATTTTGCCACAGAAGCACACAGAAAGACGGTAAGGCATGTTTCAAAATGGGCACATTCAGCGTGACCGTCTTGCGATGATGCGACGAGGCGATGAGTCGATACGGATCGCCTCACCGCGTCATCGTTTCGTCGCTGAGCTGTCAAGCTGATTTGAAACATGCCTAAGGTATTGTATCGAGACTCACTCCGAGCTGATTGGCAGCCCAGAAGACCACGATGTGTAGCCGAGGATTGTGGATACGGCGCATGGCTGCCGGGATGGTACACCAGCGGGCGCGCTCGATCTTCTCTGCTTTGCTCAGGTAGAGATCCATGCTTAGGGCACGTACGAGGTAGTAGTGAACCTGCTTGGTGTACTCGACCTCGCCCTTCAGAATAGGGTAGCGGAGGGTCTCGCCGACGGCCTCGATCACCCCGATCAGGCCGGTTTCCTCGGCGATCTCGCGGTGCAGCGCCTCCTCCTCGCTCTCACCTGGCTCGATCTTGCCCTTCGGCAACGTCCAGAACCCGTTGCGTTTTTTGATGATCAGAATTTCAGGTGTGCCCTGCTCCTGAAGACGATAGATCACCCCGCCAACTGCCAAAATTGGCGCGATCCGTGGATGAGGCTCTTCTGCTATCATGGGATCTTGCCGCCTAATTACATCCCGATTCGGCTCAGCCCGCCGTCGCCGACTCGGATCATTGTAGCAAACTGATGCAAGTGCGTGCGGCAGAGAAAAGGAACGTGGTATGGGCCTGGATCTTGTACCCTGGTGGGGGTTTGCGCTTATGTCGGCGGTCTTCGCCGCGCTCACGACGATTCTGGTGAAACTGGGGGTTGAGCAGGTCAGCTCGACGCTGGCGACAGCGATCCGCACCGTGGTGGTGCTGGTGATGGCCTGGCTGATCGCGGTGGGCCGGGGCGAAATTGTCGAACTTGGGCGGATCGGCACACGCACCTGGGTGGTACTTGGACTCTCGGGGGTAGCCACCGGCCTATCGTGGCTCTGCTACTTCCGGGCACTCCAGATCGGCCCAACCTCGTACGTCGCCGCCATCGACAAAAGCAGCGTGATCTTGATCGCGCTGCTGGCCTGGCTCATCCTGCGCGAGCCGACCGACTGGCGCGGTGCCCTCGGCCTGGGCTTGATTGCTGTCGGCACTCTGGTGCTGATTCGGTAGCCGGTAGCCGATAGCCGATAGCCGATAGCCGATAGCCGATAGCCGATAGCCGATAGCCGATAGCCGATAGCCGATAGCCGATAGCCGATAGCCGATAG
>CAIRFY010000634.1 GCA_903877945.1 uncultured Oscillochloris sp.
CTGTAGTACTATCGGCTATCGGCTATTTTCTGCGCTTAAAACCAATACTTTACGAATAAGCCACCCTCACCCCCTGCCCCTCTCCCTCACGGGGAGAGGGGAGTATATCGCTTCCTGACGAGGAATACCCCCCCTCTCCCGTTCAGGAAGAGGGGGCTGGGGGGTGAGGGCTGAGCGATGGCGGATTCCTTATTTGAAAAGTATTGCACTTACAACCCCACCTCCACAATCGTCCGCGCACTGCGATCCTGAAAGAATCCGACCCCGTCCTGGATCAGGCCGACATAAAAGCCCATCTTCGTCTCGCGCTGGAGGATCTGCACCTGCCCGGTGACATCAACCTCCTCGTTAGGCATGAGCCAGTCCTCAACGCCGGGCACCTTCCACTGATCGGGCGGCTTCTGCGAGAGCGCCCAGCGGAAGGGGTAGCGCTTCGGGCCACCACCACTGTTGGCATCCCAGTCGAGCCCAATCCGCCAGAAGCCGCCGGCCTGGGCTGCGTAGTGTCCATCGGCCACCGACGAAAAGACCTGATCGGTGCTGTACAGAAAGCCGCTGGCCGGGCCGTAGGTGCGAATGGGCACCGTGCCTGTGTTGCGCACACGGATCGTCACCGTGATCACACCGCCGAGCATCACCCGCTGCGGCGCGATGCTGGCGTAGATAATCCGCGCCTCAGGCTGCCCGACCTTCTCCAATGTGATCTCGCCCTGACGCCGCACCAGGTTACCGTAGCCGTCCTCGGCCTGCACCGTGTAGGTGTACACGCCCGAGGCCAGCAGCGAGCCGTTTGGGCGCTTGCCGTTCCAGACGTGGTGCTGCTCATACGGCCCTTCTTCCTCGCGTGTCACCACCGGAATCGTCTCGCCGTCAGGCGCACTGATGTCGATATTCACCGTGGCGCTCACCGGCAGGCGGTAGGTAATCTCGGTGACATCGTTCACCGCATCCGCATTGGGTGAGATCGTCGGCGGAGAGACGAGCAAATTCTGCACATCGGGAATAGGCAAGGTACTGCCGGTAATCGCCAGCGGCAGACGACGTTCTTCGGGGGTGCCGCCACCCACCTGCGCCGTCACCACCAGCGTGTAGGTGCCAGGAGGCAAGAGTCGGCGCAGCAGCACCGGGTCACTCGTGGGCACCGTGCCATCAAAACGCAGCACATACGGTTCGGTACTCGCGCTACGCGGCTGACCGCGCCGCAGGTCGTAGCGCGTGCCGGAGGCATCGAGCAAATAGACATCGACCGTGGCATCGCGCCCAACCACATAGCTGATCGTCAAGGGCTGATCCGTCTCAGCCGGGGCGAAGCTACTGGTACTCGCCGTGACCGCATCCAGGACGGGGCTTCCGGCGCAGGCCACAAGCATCAGCGCGGATGCCAGCAGGGCCAGCCCAACCAGCAGGGCGCGGGTGATCGTAGAGGCAGTCGTATCGTGCATAGCGGCGGCATCCTACCAGCAGATCGGGGTGGGCGCAAGCGGAGGGGCGTAGCAGTAGGGCTATGCCGACCGAACTGGCACCGCCCGTCGGTCGGTGGCCCGCCCGCCCGCCAGCGAGGGCAGGATTGCCAGAAGGGTCAGCCCCGTTGCCACAAGCATCGCCGTGTCGAATCCGCCGGCCAGGATCGCCGGAGAGGCAGCGGTGATCGGCTCGATTGGCGCACCGTTCAGGGTGATCACCCGCGATGTCCACACCGCCCCGGCAATCGCGATCCCCGCTGTCTGCCCGAGGTTTCGCATCACCGCCAGCAGCCCGCTGGCCACACCGAGTACCTCGGGCGGTGCGTTGCCGAACACCGTACTATTGTTCGGGCTCTGGAACAGGCCGATGCCCGCCCCAACCATCAGCAGGAAGATGATCATCTGGATCACCGGCGTGTCAACACGGGTCATGCTGAGGCCACCTAACCCGATGGCCACGCATATCAGGCCGCCAATCGTTAGCACCCGAGCGCCAACCCTATCCGAGAGCCGCCCGCTGATTGGCGAGGTGAGCGAGAGGGTCAGTGGCAGGGCCATTAAGAGCAACCCGGCCTGCTGGAGTTCGAACTTGTAGACGAGTTGGAAGAAAAGCGGAGTGAGCAGCAGGTTGAAGGCCATCCCAATAAACATGATAAAGCCAGCCAACAAGTTCAACGAGAAGGCGGCGTTGCGGAAGATGCGCAGGTTAATCATTGGCTGCGGGAAGCGCAGTTCCCAGGCGATGAAGCCTGCCCCGGCCACGGCGAACAGGCCCAACAGCAGCAGCACCCGGCTGTCAATCCAGCCCCAGTTCGGCCCCTCAGTGAGGGCCAGCAGCAGCCCGAAGATTGAGACCATCAAGAGCAGCGCCCCAGCCACATCGAAGACCTGTCCGTGCGCCGACTTTGCATCGGACGTTAGATAGCGCAGGGTGAGCCAGATACCCAGGATGCCTACGGGCACATTCACATAGAAGATTGACTCCCAGCCCACATAGCGCAGCAGCACACCGCCGAGGGCTGGCCCAATCAGAATCCCCAGGGCCACAAACGAGCCCACTGCACCAAGGGCGGTGCCGCGCTCGCTTGGCGGAAACGCCGTCACCAGCAGGGCCGACCCCGTCGACTGAATCATCGCCGCACCGACCGCCTGCACCACCCGGAATCCGATCAGTGTGCCGATGTTGGGTGAGATGCCGCAGAGCGCCGAGGCCAGGGTGAAGATGATGAAGCCAGCCACATAGACCCGCCGCTTGCCAAACATATCGCCGAGGCGGCCCATCAGCAACAACAAGCAGGTGATGGTGAGCAAGTACGAAAGTACTACCCACTCGACGACATTGAGGTTACTGTCGAAGGCAGCGACGAGGGTATTGAGCGAGATGTTGACAATCGAACCGTCGATTGTTGAGAGCAGGGTTCCGCTGCCCACAGCAGCCAGCGCCCACCACTTCCGCGAATAGTCGACCACGGGGGCTCCTTCTTGTAGATGATCGCCCCCATTGTAGCACCGCTCATTGGAGCGACCCACAAAAAAAGACGCGCCCCGCAAATAAGCGGAGCGCGCCGAAATCCGAAGGTAATGATAGCAGAACCTAAACCGTCACTTCAGACCGCTGTTAATGTTGCTGAAGACCGCGCTGACCTTGTTGCCCAACACCGTCAGGATACCGATGACCACGATGGCGATGAGTACCAGGATGAGTGCGTACTCGACGAGTCCCTGGCCCTCTTCCTTAGCGAAAAAGCTGCGAAGCATATCTGTCACCTCCCTTCCGTTGTAGACGTGTGGCTGTGTGGGCGTCCCCCACAAAAGACAGTATAACCCTTTTGTTTACCACTTTCAATAGCCTCATAGTACCAATAACCGGAAGTACTGAGCGCGTATTGCGGTCGCCATCAAGGCTTTTGAGCAGGTAGCCCGACGCGCCGCTCTTGAGCGCTTCTAACAGATGTGCCTCGTCATCAGAGACGGTCAGCATCACGATCTGGATGGCGGGGAGAGCCTGCGTGACCATCTGGGTCGCCTCCACCCCATCGCAGCCGGGCATCTGCACATCCATCAGGATGACATCGGGCCACGCATCGTCGCAATCAGCACGTGGTACGATACCGGCACCAGATCGAGGAACTGGTAGCGAAACAGCGCCCACGCGGTCAGCACCCCGAAGATCACCAAGCTAAATGGGGAGAGCGATGGCCCTGACGCGAGGTACAGGAGCCAGAACACCTCCATCACCAAGATGTTGATGGACGCCACGAGCATGATCTGCGCCTGGATGCAGTAGGGTCGGCGCTGCGGACAGATCCCTCCCACATTACGAAGCTACGTTGGTCGATCCCCGGCGGCGGGTAACCCGCCCATCCCCACAGCGGCCCGCGCCGCCCGCTCCACCGCGTGGGCCAGCACATCGGCGGCGATGCTCCCCAGGACCAGCAGGTGCGGCCCAGCCCGTCGGCCCGTGGCCAGAGCAAAGACCGTATCGCCGTCAAAGGGGGTATGTACGGGCCGGATCGTGCGGGCCAGACCGTCCTGGGCCATCTGCGCCAGCTTGCTCACCTCCGCCTTGCTCAGCCGCGCATCCGTCGCTACAACCGCCAGGGTCGTGTTGCTCACCTCGTCTGCCCGGCGACCCCCGCCGAAGCTCAGCAGCGTGGCCGGGTCGCGCAGCGCCCGCATCGTATCACAGAATCCCCCGCCCTCCGCCCGCGCCCCGGCGATGATCCCGCCGTGTTCCTCCCACACATCGCCGAAGGCATTCACCACCACCAAGGCACCCACCGTCGTGCCATCGGACAGCACCTCGCTCCAGCTACCCACGCCGCCCTTCATCGCCCTGGTCGGGCCAAGGATCTTCCCCACCGTCGCGCCTAGCCCCACACCGACGCAGCCCTCGGTGATGGTTTGTCCAGCCGCTTCACAGGCCGCATAACCCAGGGCCGCGTCAGGCCAGACCGGCAATCCCAGGCCCAGGTCAAAGATCACCGCCGCCGGCACAATCGGCACCCGCGTGATGCCCACATCAAAGCCGTAGCCGCGCTCGTGCAGCCACTGCGCTACCCCCACCGTCGCCGCGAGGCCCAGGGCACTGCCGCCACACAGCGCCACCGCGTGAACCTCCTGCACCGCGTTCACCGGGTTCAGCAGATCCGTCTCCCGCGTGCCGGGCGCCCCGCCGCGCACGTCCACCCCGCCCACCGCCCCCCCCGGACAGAGTACCACCGTCACCCCGGTCAGCGCAGCGTGGTTCTCGGAGTGGCCGACGAGAATACCGGGCACATCTGTGATCGCTGGGATCATCGCCCACCTCCTGGATATATGACGCGGGGTCGCGGGGACGCGGGGACGCGGGGACGCGGGGACGCGGGGACGCGGGGACGCGGGGACGCGGGGACGCGGGGACGCGGGGACGCGGGGACGCGGGGACGCGGGGACGCGGGGACGCGGGGACGCGGGGA
>CAIRFY010000635.1 GCA_903877945.1 uncultured Oscillochloris sp.
AAAGGCTATTCCGATTTGCAGAACGACCGCATCACAAAGCCGTAAAGTCGGAACCGCACATAATTTCGCTCATACCGCGTTTAGCTCTCTCTAAAGCGTTAAATCGCAACTTGACAAAACAAATCGGAATAACCTTTAATATGTATTCTTCTCAATCGGTGATCGCCGCTTCTGTTTTCCATCTTTTTTGTCACTGTACTGCTCGGTCTTTGCGATGATGGTTACTCCGACCGGAAGTGAACTCTCTTGGCAATGATATAATGCGGTGAGAAAATTAATTCCTTTGATCATCCGATCCAGAGAATGATCATAATGCCAGCAAATAATATCGTTTTCGTCCGTATAGGGCTTTTCAGAAATGCTGTCATCAAGAATGAGGATGCCATCATCGCGCTGAATCGCCCGGATATACGGCGTGACCCGTTGCCAGAGATCGACCGATGTCTGCGTCGGCCCCGCCAAAAACCGACGGATACGATCATGGCTGATCTGCCCGCCAAGCAACGCCGACAACCCGGTTGCCGTGGTTTGCCCAAACGAACTAATCAGGTAATCACTGTAGAGGTCAAGGATTTCATCGTTTGTCATAGAGTAGAGTGTCGCACACTATGCGATTCGCTGGTGCGTAAGGTGAGTATCACTGTTAACCCGCCGCCCAACATGGCCTGCAAGCGACGCCGCTGGCGCGGCCTCAAACCTGGCGCGTTTTTCATGCGCGTCATGTGCCGCCATCCGTGCCATCTATCAAAGTTGCCAGCGGCGCAGGTGAGGCCCAGCGTTGGGCGGCACCTCAACCCATAAAGCCCTTGCTGAACGCAATGTGACACATTGCGCGACCACACACCAACCATTCGTGAGAACCAAGAATGTGATGAACGTGCTAGAATAGACCATGAATACGAAATGGTGATACATCAACACGCCTGATGGAGGCAACAATGACTGTGACGCTTTCCGATGAAACCCGGCTCAAGGCACTCCTCAAAGAAGCCTTAGTTGAGGTACTTGAGCAACGGCGCGACTGGTTCTCTGCCCTTATGGCCGAGGCACTCGAAGATAGCGCGTTCGTGCAGGCCATTAAAGAAGGGGAAGCAACCGAGATCGTCAGTCGGGATGAAATTTTTGCACTCTTAGGAGCCAAGCGGTGAAGATCATCTTCCGTCGGAGTTTTGCCAAAGACTTAAAGAAGATCCGCCAGAACGCGATTCTCCAAGAAGTGCAAGAAGACGAAGCCATAACGTTCGTGCGATTCCTCCATCGTCGTGACATCTATACGCTACTTTCCCTAAACAAGAATGAGCAGGCACTGCCGTGAGTCGAAGTACATTTCCATGTTGGGCGGCACCTCAACCCGTAACGCCCATGCCGGACAACTAATCATAACGTTGGGCGCGTCAAACACATAGAAGGTCTGATCTCTCTATCGGAAGGCTTGTCATGATTGACACAAGTTTTAACATGTACAGTGATGCCAATGGCGGAGATCCTGACTCCACCAGTCTCACGCTGCGTAGATACCATAAACTTCTTTGGCGCAAGCTCTTGCCCAGCGGGGAACTCTTTGATTTGCGAGATGGTAGACGCGGCTCCTACCTGTTCTACAGTTCGCCATCAGGGGACTTTTCACTAGGCAGTGACGCCATCACTCATTCATACAAGAACCAGATGAAGAAAAAGTGGCTGACCACCCAGATACCTGAGGTAGTTCAGGATCTGTTCGATCGAGGGTCAACAATCGGCGCATACCTCATTTTCCCCAACAACCAGATAGACCGTAAGTATACGATAAATCAGGCCAGAGGGATACTTCGCCTTATTGATGATCGATTCGATCTCACTCTTGAGTGTATCAGGCGATATTACATCAATGAGCCAAGTCCACTTAAGGAGACATTGAGAAGATATGCCTCATTTTTCGAGCTGTTTGAATCATTTGAATGCTACACTGAATTCTTTCTCTTAAACGACTTGGTCGACCAGCAGGGCAACATTAGATTCTACGTGCCGTTCGATGATTTTCAATCTCCGCCGGAGTTTCGGGATGTTGAGAACTACTTCACCTATAGAGATCAGGTGGTGGGATTCATCAACGCACGCAACAGAAGAATCGAAAAGTACGCGAGGTATTTGAAGCGACAAACCGAATGAATAAGACAAGACGTAAAGCATATACAACCTGCTTCGGGAAATCGTACCACAATGAGAAAAGACTGAAGCGGACGTAAACGATAGACAGCCTGCTTCGGGAAATCGTACCACAATGAGAAAAGACTGAAGCGGACGTAAACGATATGTTGATTTTGGTGCGGTATAGTACTTTTACTGACGCCAAACTGAAGTTCCGCAATCGTGATCGATGACAGTGCGATGTCGGTGATCGGATGTTTGGTGAGATGTGCCAGCACGGTCGGTGGTTTTTTACGAATGAGCGCAATACAGATTCATCCGTGCCGAGCGAGCGATGGGGATTGCGGCGATCTATCCTGGGCCACATCTCAGTCGGCGGCACCACGACCATCAGATCTATCTGTACTTGTTACGTGGCATCACGGCTGCTGAGCCACATCACATCGGGGGCATTGACATCACCTCTATCCGCATGCGTCAGGGCGGGATGTATCTGGTCGCTGTTCTGGATTGGTACTCCCGCTATGTGGTGAGCGGGGCACGGGATGACACGCGAGAGCTGCCATTCGTGCGGGAGGCGGTCGATGCGGCCCTGGCCGTCGCCACGCCGCAGATCTGGAATAGTGATCAGGGCAGCCACGTCACCAGCCCGCAGGATACGCAGCGTCGGGAGGCTGCGGGGGTACGCATCAGCGGCGCTGGGCTTTACGGATATCCACCGCGAAACCGCCAGCCAGCTTGGCTTCCCATCGGAGATCATTACGGCACGGGTCTGATCTTCAGCGCGAGGCGCAAACCGGGGTATCATGGGATCGCCCCGGTGCGCGGCCAGCCACCCACCACCTGGCCGGTTGATCGTCGTGTGTAGCATGAGGATGCTTGATGAAGACCACCAACGCACGCAAGTCGCGCTGTGCGCAGGTTGTAGAAACCGTGTCAGTGGCCAAGGGGCGCGTGCGGCTCTTCCCATTCGACCAGTATGCCTGGTTCCAGTGCGTCTATGCCACTATCCAGCGCACCTTGCCGCAAGGCACACCCCAAATCGCCCTGGAGCCGCTTCAGCGCGATCTCTTTGACGCGGTGGATGCCCTCAGCCACCAGCCGCCAACCGCCGATGCCTTCGAGCCGTGGATCGCAGGCACGATCCAGACGCTCGCAGCGACCTACGCGCTCAGCATTGGCCAGTCGCAGCGGCTGATCAATACCCTTCTGCTGTATCACTACTGCTCCTACCACGCCGAATGCGACCTGGCGTGGAATGCGGCCCATCAGTTCATCCGCCAGCACGGCCCCTTGCTGCATGTCCCCATCGATCACCACGTCCTGATTGGGCTCAAGGTGACGTATGACTGCCCCGATATTCACATCAATCGCGAGCGGACATCTGCCTCGGTGCGCGTCGGCGACGCCCTGGTGTCGTGGTCGCGCTTGGACGATCTGCCCGCGTATGTCAGGATCCAGCGCTTTGTGCAGGACGTGAAGGACAATCATCTCCAGCCATTTGCGACGGCGCTCGACTTTGCCATGGCTGAGCTCGCTGGTACGCCATAAAACCATGAAGCGATGTGCGTATGGGCGCGGGGAAGCAGGGGAGTGAGCAGAACGCGATGGATATCACGATAGCAGTGGCGCGGCCACAGGATGCGGACGTGCTCTGGACAATGCTCTACTACGCGGCACAGATGGCGCAGGACGGGGCCACGTCACCGGTTGCCGCGCAGGATCATCCCTACCTTCGACGGTTGGTCTTAGGCTTGTTTCAAACCAGCGTGACAATCTTGCGATGAGGCGACGAG
>CAIRFY010000636.1 GCA_903877945.1 uncultured Oscillochloris sp.
CATCGGCCATCCCCCGCGCTGTTTATCGCACCCAACCATACCTCTACGGTACATTAATCCACGTCGTTGCTGCAACCCCGGCTGTCGTTGGATCCACCGAGTTCGCCCAAGCCATCTTCCGGCTCGACTCGATCGTCGCATCCGCCCACGTCAGACCACCGTCCCAGTTGCTCAGACCGCTCATCCAAACTACGCGCCGACCTGGCTCAACGAGTGCAGTGGCTTGGCCTGTGAGCTGGCCCTTTAGCCACGACCCCTCACCGTCCCAGAGCAGCAGACTGTTCGCCCAGGCCATCTTGCGACTCGGCTCAACCGACTGACCAAGTAGCGGCGTTGTGCCACCGGCCCAGACGATCTGTGCGTCGGGCATAGGGGTCACGCTATTCGCCCAGGCCATCTTGCGACTCGCCACCACGTCCTGTGTCAACCAGCCATCCTGACTCGTCCAGGCACCCAGGCTAAGGAAACGACCATCGGTGAAGCCGATGTAGAACATCTGGGCCGTGTTGTCCGTACTCGGCACCATCTTCACGAGACCCTGGTAGTGATAGGCGAAGTCGCTATCGTTCAGGAAACCGTGCCTGAGGTCAGCTTTGATGTTCATACCGACGTTCGCAGCCGCTGTGTGCTTGAACGTACCAAGTACCGCATCGGGGGCCCAGATCCGCCCCGTGCCCTGCCGGAAGACGGGGTAGACCAATTGGGTGGGGCTACCGGACAGTGCCGGGCGAGCCGAGGCCATCAGCCGGTACTTGACCTGATCGGGCGTAAGGTCGTGGTTCGCCTGCAAGATCAGAGCGGCGACGCCTGAGGCCACTGCAGACGACATGCTTGTGCCGCTCATCCGGAACAGGCTCGTGGTGACGGCGTTGTCCGGGTGGATCTGCACAATCTGTTGCGAACGCGACGGCACCTGCGGATCCTTGTACATGAACGTGATGATATTCACACCTGGCACCACGAGGTCAGGCTTAACAAATCCGTCGCCAGTGGGGCCGGATGCCGACCAGTTGGGAATGGTGTCGTCGGCCCAGTAGCCTGGGGTGCGATGCTCATCAATAGCACCGACCGTAATCACGTAGGGGTCGTTCCCTGGTACGGAGACACTGCCCGGGGCGGAGCCATTGTTGCCAGCAGCCGCAATCACCGTAATCCCACGCGACCAAGCCTGCTCAACGGCCCGGTTTAGTGGATCAACGAAGTATGGTACCGAGGCAACAGCGCTGATCGAGAGGTTCATCACCTGCGTACCATAGCGATTGCGGTTCTGCACCACATACTGGATACCTTGGATGACCGTCGCATAGGAACCCATACCGTCGTTGCCAAGGACACGCACACTGAGGATATCGGCTGCGGGGGCGACGCCAAGAGTGACACCCGTATTGCTATCAGTGAAGTTATTCCAGATGATGCTGGCGACAGCAGTGCCGTGCCCGTAACCATCGGCGGTATCCGCGTGGCTCAGCCAGCAGTAGCCGTTGCCCTGCGTGCCCACGAGGCGAGCATGATCACGATCATGTGTTTGCTGCGTCGTAGCGCACGTGCTATCCACAAAGTCGGCCTGGCCAACAAACTGCTTCGCGACCACGCTGCCAAGGGTCTTGCGCACCTGCTGGTCAAAGTAGACACCCGAGTCGACCACGGCAACTGTTACGCCGTCGCCACGAATGGGCTTGCCGGATGGGAGGAGGGTGCTGTGCAGCTTATCCGCGCCAATGTCAATCGCCACCGGGTTTACAACATTCCAAACGCTCGGATCAGCGGTGGGCAGTGCATCGGGGCGACCGTCCCAGGTGCTGGGGAGCAGAAGGTCAGTTACCCAACCGTCCCAATCTGAGGATTTCACACCGTGGTTCAACACCACCGAGCTGACCCCTGAAGTTGCGGCGAGGGCGCTCAAGGCCGAGGTGGGCACCTGGGCAGCCACAGCGTCGATCAGCCACAGATCGGCAGTTACTGTTCCGCCAACCGCTGCGACAGCCTGAGCGACATTGCTGCCGCTCACAATCACGCTGATTTGGTCAGTAGTTCGCCCAGCAAGGGCGGGGTCAATATACGCGACTGTGCGCGGCGTCGCGGGCGAAGCACCAGTGAGAAGCACCAGAGCCGCGAGCAGTAGAAGCGTCGTTCGTAGATATATGCGGTTCATAGTATGCTCCTCTCCAGCTAGTCAACAGCATCGCACGGTAACCACGGCACCGTACATGACAAGTATATGAGACTATTTCGGTAATCTTTCGGTTTTAGGAATCTCAATACCTTCACCAACCAATTGTTCAGGTGTCGAGTCGGCAAGGAGCGGATGGATACGCCCGAGGGCTGGCCCATAGGGCTGCCCTGTCTTGTGCTACAATCGCGAGATAATCTGCAATCTACACAAATGCAAGAAGAGGAACACGGTGGCTGAGGGCGCACGTTCGCTGGCGCTGGTGGGGCTGAGCGGTACGGGCAAATCGACCATGGGGCGGGTGCTGTCCAGTGCGCTTGGCTGGCCCCTGCTCGACACGGATGCGCTGATTGTGGGTGCGCAGGGTCGTCCGGTAGCCGCGATCTTCGCCGATCTAGGCGAGTCACATTTCCGTGATCTGGAGTCGGCTGCCCTGGACACAGCCCTGGCCAACCCGCCGGCGGTGGTCGCCACCGGCGGCGGGATTATTTTGCGCCCCGAAAACCGCACCCTGCTGCGCCAGCGGGCGACGGTGATCTGGCTTGACGCTCCCGACGCGGTGATTCTGGCCCGCCTGGCAGCCCACGACGAGGGACGCCCGCTGCTAGCCGCTACCCCCGCTGCCCGCCTAGCCACCCTGCGCGCCGCCCGCGCTGAGATCTACCGAGCGGTCGCCGATAGTGTGCTAGATACATCTGACCTTAGCCCTCAGGAGTTGGTTGACAGGGTGCTACGTGAGTTGCACCTGATATCTGAAACGCAATAGGGCAAAAGTCATCCGGTCACACATGTCACGCTGAGCGAAGCGAAGTGTCCCGACATGCATTATCATCGCCGGGACGCTTCGCTTCGCTCAGCGTGACAGCGTTGCTTCTGCTCCACTGCCTGACACCTGACACCTGACACCTGACACCTTGTCGTAACAGAAATCTGGAGCGTGTCCGATGGCGAAGGTAGAGATCCACCAGTGGTACCGCCAGTACCGCAAGCTGAAGGACGAGGCCGCCGATGCAATCTTGCTCTTTCGCTTCGGCGACTTCTACGAGACATTTGATGATGACGCTAAGCTGATCGCCGAGTTGCTTGATGTCACCCTTACCCGCAAGGATTTCGCGATTGATAAGAGCTTGCCCAAAGATCAGCAGAAGCTCTTTGCGCCGATGGCCGGTATGCCCTACCACGCGGTCGAGCGCTATGTGAATGATCTGGTGGGCCGTGGCTACCGAGTGGCGATTGCGGAGCAGATGAGCGAGACCGAGTCCTCGCGCAGCGACACGCGCCCGAAATCAGTCTTCGCCAGCGGTATTCAGCAGACAGTCCCCGGCGACTTTGAGCGCAAGATGGTGCATCGCGAGATCGTTCGGGTCATTACCCCTGGCACGGTTGTTGACCCCTCGATGCTGACGACTACGGCGAATAATTATCTGGCTGCTGCGCTTGTGGAGGGTGAACGGATCGGCCTAGCCTACGCCGACCTGAGTACCGGTGAGTTCGCCGCGATTGAGTTCAGCGGAGAGCGGGCCGTCGCCCAGTTACACGGCGAGCTGTCGCGACTCCAGGTTGCTGAGGTACTTGTCCCCGACGATGTGCGCCTGCGCCTGCCCGAGTTGGCCCCTGCTGAGGCTCGTCTGACCCAGGATCTGGCCCCGATGACCAAGGGCGAGCGTGACCTGCTACTGCCTCACGAGCGCGCCGCCCGCCGTCTTGATCAGGCCAGCGATGCGAGGTGGGCCAAGGGCCACGTGACGGCCTGGCCTACATGGCGCTGGGATGCGCAGACCGCCCAGGAGACGCTGCTGCGCCAGTTGCGCGTCCACTCGCTGTCTGCTTTCGGCCTGGATGAGCGACCCCTGGCCACACGCGCCGCCGGTGCTCTGCTTCAGTATGTCCACCAGACCCAGCGCCACCAGGCGGCTCAGCTTAATAGCCTGCGCGTCTACACGACTGGCAGTTTCATGTTTCTCGACCCGCAGACACGGCGGAACCTGGAATTGCTGGAGAGTACATCTTCGGGTGTGAAGACAGCCCTGGTGAACATCCTCGACCGCACCCGCACGCCGATGGGCGCACGCCTGCTACGCCGCTGGATTGCGCAGCCCCTGCTCGATCTGGAGCCGCTTCAAGCTCGTCAGGCCGCCGTAGCCCGCTGTGTGGACGAGACGCTGATGCGCGCCGAGTTGCGCCAGGCGCTCGGCGAGGTGGGCGATATGGAGCGCGCTGTGAACCGCGTGGCTCAGGGCATCACCGTGGCCACCCCGCGTGATCTCGTACAACTGCGGGCGGCCCTGCGCGCCCTGCCCGCCGTGGCTACTGCCGTGGGTGAGGCACTGGGTACACTGGTGCCGGGGGAGGCGGGGGGCCGAGGGCCGGGATCGGGGGTTGGGGGTCAGAGCCTGGAGGAAGAAGATGATCTGTTTGGTGAGGATTCTTCTTCCAGCGCAGCATCCCCCACCTCCCTTCCCGCATTCCCCGTTCTTGATTCGTGCGCCGACATCGCCGCGCTGCTGGAGCGTGCCCTGGACGACGACCCACCGGCCCTGCTGGGATCCTCGAACTACCTGCGGGCAGACGAGGAGGGCGGCGAGCGCTCGCGTCGGGTGATCCGCCCTGGTTTCGAGCCGCGTATCGACGCTCTGGTGCGGGCCAGCCGCCATGCGCAGGACTACATTGATCGACTGGAGGGCCGCGAGCGCGAGCGCACCGGGATTAAGTCGCTCAAAGTGGGCTATAACAGCGTCTTCGGCTACTACATCGAGGTTTCGCGCACCACCGACGAGAAACTCGTCCCCAAGGACTACCAGCGCAAGCAGACTCTGGTGGGCGCGGAGCGCTACGTTACCGAGGAACTGAAAGAGTACGAGCAGGTGATCGACCGGGCCAAGCTTCAGTTGGTGGAGATGGAGCGCGAGGCGTTCGCCCGCATCTGCGAGGAGCTAGGCCGCCAGGGCGACCGGCTGCGCGGCGTGGCCCGCGTGCTGGCCCACCTCGATGTGGTCGCCGCCCTGGCCGATGTCGCCGTGCGCGGGCGCTACGGTCGGCCCACGCTGAATGACAGCACCCGTCTGAACATTGTTGGCGGGCGGCACCCGGTAGTCGAGCAGATGATCCCCGAGGCGTTTGTCGCTAACAACACGGCCATCGACACCGACGAGGCCCAGTTGCTGATCATCACTGGACCGAACATGTCTGGCAAGAGTACGGTGATGCGCCAAGTGGCCTTGATCGTCCTCATGGCTCAGATCGGCTCGTTCGTGCCCGCCGAGGCCGCTGAGGTTGGCCTGGTGGATCGCATCTTCACCCGCATCGGCGCTCAGGACGACATCGCCACCGGCCAGAGTACGTTTATGGTCGAGATGATCGAGACGGCCGCGCTGCTGGTGCAGAGCAGCCGACGCAGCCTGATTATTCTCGACGAGGTAGGCCGGGGCACGAGTACCTATGACGGCATGGCCATCGCTCGCGCCGTTGTTGAGTACATCCACAATGAGCCACGGCTCCAGTGCCGCACGCTTTTTGCCACCCACTACCACGAACTCACGGCCCTGGAGGGCCAACTCCAGCGGCTGCGCAACTTCCATATGGCCGCCGTCGAACAGGGCGATAGCGTGGTCTTCCTGCACGAACTGCGCGTCGGTAGCGCCGACCGCTCTTACGGCATCCACGTTGCCGAACTGGCCGGTATCCCCCAGTCGGTGATCCGCCGCGCCAGCGAGCTGCTGGCTGAACTGGAGGCGGGGCGCCCTCAGTCCTCCGCCCTCAACCCTCAACCCTCAACCCTCAACCCTCCGCCCTCCGCCCTCCGCCCTCCACCTTCCCCGCAGCTCTCGCTGTTCGACTTGGCACCGAGTCCGGTGGTGGAGTACCTGCGTCGGTTGAACATCAACGAA
This sequence comes from uncultured Oscillochloris sp., assembly GCA_903877945.1. Lineage (GTDB taxonomy): Bacteria > Chloroflexota > Chloroflexia > Chloroflexales > Chloroflexaceae > Oscillochloris. Next base: position 6,058 of record CAIRFY010000636.1, read on the forward strand.
TTGACGCCGCTGGACGCACTTAACAAGCTCTCCGAGCTTCAGCGGCTGCTGCGCGAGTAGTTATCTATGGTAGACCATACGCGCCAAGACTTTGCATTGCTTGAGACATTGTTACTGGTCGATGGAATCTACACCCTGGGTGATCGCCACATCCAGCGCCTTCTGGCATCGGCAGGGTATTTTCATTTCACCATCTCGGCCAGCGCCGTAACCGATGCGCTGACCAGCTACGCCCAGACTTTACCAGGTGGAAGCTGGCGCGTGCGGATGTGTGTCTCACGAACAGGTCACGTGTTGCTGGAGCATCGTCCGCTCCAGCCGCTACCCGCGCCGCCGCTCACGGTTGCGCTCGCGCATGCACCCGTCACGAGGGACGACATTTTTCTTACCCATAAGACTACACATCGTGTCGTTTACGATCTGCGTCGGGCGGATCATCCTGATGTCTTCGACGTCTTGCTCTGGAACGAGCAAGGTGAACTGACCGAGTTTACCACCGGGAATATCGTCGTTGAACTGGATGGCAGCAGACTCACACCCGCATGCACCAGCGGATTGCTGGGCGGTACGTTGCGCGCCGAACTGATTGATCGAGGCGAGATCCACGAAGCGATCCTACCCCGCACGGTTCTACCGCGTGCCTCTCGGCTCTGGTTCATCAATAGCGTTCGTGGACAGGTGGAGGTGCGGCCCATCTCAATGTAGAGACTATAGCAACGGTAAGGAATGCGGATATGCGGACGATCATCATCGATAACTACGATTCCTTCACCTTTAATCTGTATCAAATGGTTGCGGAGGTAAATGGCGAAGCGCCGCTGGTGATTCGTAATGATCAAATGACGTGGCCTGAGGTGAACGCGCTCGCGTACGACAACCTGATTATTTCGCCGGGGCCGGGGCGACCCGAATATAGGCGTGACTTTGGTATCTGTTCCGAGGCGCTGCTGCACGCGCCAACCCCCGTTCTTGGCGTGTGTCTCGGTCATCAAGGCATTGGCCACGTTTATGGAGGCACCGTCGTCCATGCGCCAGAGGTGATGCATGGGCGATTGAGCGCAGTTCGGCACAATCACTCGGCGCTCTTTGCGCACATTCCGCAGTCGTTTATGGCGGTTCGTTACCACTCGCTGCTGGTGAATCAGCAACTTCCGGCGTGTTTGGAGCGGACGGCGTGGACGAGTGACGGGCTGATTATGGGAATTCGCCACCGCATACGTCCGCTGTGGGGGGTGCAGTTTCACCCGGAGTCCATTTGTAGCGCGTATGGATACCGCCTGCTTGCAAATTTCCATCAGATCACGGCGCAGCACGGGCGACCACACCTTGGCCGACGTTCATGGGCCGGTTTCTCGGTCGTGCCCACAGGAACTGATCCGCAGCAGCGCCCTGTGCCGACTCGTATGCACGTCTGTAGCCGTACCATCGCCCATTTCTACGACTCTGAGCAGGTATTTAGCCATCTGTTTGGTCAGAAGCCCTACGCATTTTGGCTTGACAGTAGCCGTGTTGAGCCGGGCCTTTCACGATTTTCGTTTATGGGCGATACGAGTGGGCCGCACAGCAGTATCATTCAATACGATGCTGCGCACCGCGAGTTGGTCATAACCGAAAGCGGTGCAACACACCGTCTATCCGAAGATGTTTTTGCCTACGTGAAGCGGAAGATTCACGAGTTTTCCTTTCAAAATGATGATGTGCCATTTGATTTTAACTGCGGTTTCGTTGGTTACTTTGGTTATGAATCAAAAAACGATCACACATCTTCACCGAGACATGTATCACATTTTTCTGATGCGTGCTTTCTGTTTGCTGATCGCGTCATCGCCTTTGATCATCAGGAGCAGACGACAACGCTTGTCTGCGTTGTCGATGAACACGGCACAGATCAGGCCGAGGCGTGGTTTGACGCGGTCGAACAGCAACTCATGAACCTTCCGCCGCTGGCTGACCTTCCCAGGGGCGTCCACCCGCAGCCGATCACATTTCGGCTCGCCCGATCAAAAAAAACCTACCTCAACGACATTCGCCAATGTCAGGGCTACATCAAAGACGGCGAAAGCTACGAAATATGCCTGACCAATCACATTCGCGCCGATCTCAACCTCGATCCCCTGGCACTCTACCGAACACTCCGCCAGGTCAACCCCGCGCCCTATGCAGCCTTTCTGCGCTTTGGCGACACCTCTATCCTTTGCTCCTCGCCAGAGCGATTCCTCCAGATCGACCGTGACGGCTGGGTTGAGTCAAAGCCAATCAAGGGCACTCGACCACGGGGAGCGACCGCCCGCGAAGACGAAGTAGGCGTGCAGCACCTCCAGACGAGCCAGAAAGATCGCTCCGAAAACCTCATGATCGTTGATCTGGTGCGTAACGATTTAGGTAGTGTCTGCGATATTGGCAGTGTCAGTGTTCCCAAACTCATGCACGTGGAAACCTACCAGACGGTTCACCAGCTTGTCTCGACGATCCGTGGGCATCTTCGCCAGGACGTACACCCGATTGAGTGCATCCACCATGCATTTCCTGGCGGATCGATGACAGGTGCGCCCAAAATCCGAACGATGGAGATCATTAGGGGACTAGAACACCAAGCGCGTGGGGTCTACGCGGGCGCGCTGGGATTCCTGGGCCTCAATCATACGGTTGATCTGAATATTGTGATCCGTACGATGGTGATTACACCCGGATTGCTGACCATAGGCGTTGGCGGAGCAATTGTCGCCCTTTCTGATCCCGAAGAGGAGTTCAATGAGATTCTCCTCAAGGCGCGAGCGATCCTCCATGCCATCATGCGCGTAGCGCGAGGGGAGGTCGGCGAGACGCTCGACCAGATTGAGAACCAGTTAAGGCACAGTGACATTGCATATGTCTAGGTGACGAGGCATCCTGTGGTACACTGCCGTGCAGGTTGTGCCTGGAATTGGAGAAGTCGCGCCGTGGAAATAGTCCGCTCCCTCGCGCCGGGAATCGCGCAGCGCCCTACTGTGCTCACCATGGGTAAGTTCGACGGGGTACACCTCGGGCATCGCCAGTTGATTGGCACGGCGCGTAGCCGCGCCGCCGAGCTTGGCCTTTTGAGCGCCGTACTCACCTGGGAGCCGCACCCAAATGTGGTACTGCGCCCCGACCAGCCGCCGCAACTGCTGACCAGCCTTGAGGAGAAGATCGATCTGATCGCCGCGCTTGGCCCCGATCTCCTCATTGTCGCTCCCTTCACCGAAGAGACAAAGGCCACCGGAGCCGACGCCTACATGGCACAGATCTGCGCCGCGCTGCCCTTGCGCGAACTCTGGGTTGGCGCAGATTTTGCGATGGGGCGCGGGCGAGCGGGTGATGTGTCCAGCCTGATGGTGATCGGTCGCGACCTAGGATTCGCCGTAGGCGCTGTGTCGAAGGTCGTAATGGATGGACAGTCGGTGAGCGCATCGCGAGTGCGCGAACTGCTGGTTTTGGGGGATGTGACCGGGGCGGCGGCGCTGCTGGATCGGCCCTTTGGACTGCGGGGCGTGGTGGTGGAGGGCGATAAACGCGGGCGCACGATTGGCTTCCCTACCGCCAACGTGCAGATCCGGTCGAACCACGTGTTGCCCGCCGATGGCGTCTACGCCTGCCGCGCCCACGTTGACGGGGTGAGCCTACCGGCAGTAACAAACGTGGGCATGCGGCCCACCTTTAACGGGCTACGCCGCACGGTAGAGGCCCACCTGCTTGACTGGAGCGGCGACCTGTACGGCACGTCCCTGTTCGTGGAGTTCCTGCACCGCCTGCGCGGCGAGCAAAAGTTCTCCGGGATCGACGCCCTTGTTGCCCAGATCCGCAATGATACCGACGCGGCGCGGGGGATGTTGGCGTAGAGACGCCCCGGCGGGGCGTCTCTAC
>CAIRFY010000637.1 GCA_903877945.1 uncultured Oscillochloris sp.
CTGATGAAGAATCTCCCCTCTCCCCGTGAGGGAGAGGGGCAGGGGGTGAGGGGGCCGGAGCTGACTTTGCTCATGCCCTGCTGATTTCGCAGATCGCCGAGGCGTGGTATTGTACGAGAAGTTAAATTTGGTTAAGTCTAAGGAGTCCGTATGATTGCCGCGCGCGCACATACCACCTGCGGCCAGGTGAGTCCGCCGGTATGGCGGATTCTGCTGCACAGCTCAGTCTTTGGCCTCGCCCTGAGCGTCGCCGATCTGCTCTTCAATTTCTACCTGGTGTCGCTGGGTTACACATCGGCCACCGTCGGGCTCTTCTCGACCGTGTCGCGTGCGGCGGGGGTGCTGGCGGGCATCCCCCTTGGCATGATGATCGACCGAATCGGCCCGCAGAAGTCGATTCTGATCGGATTGGCGGTCTACGGGATCGGCTGGGCAATCATCCTCCAGTTCACCTCGCTCTGGGTGATGGTGCCGCTCCAGTTTCTCATCGGCGGAGCCTACATTCTGACATCCACCGCCGTGATGCCGCTGCTGGCCGGGGTGACACACGATGGTCAGCGGGCGATGATCTTTGGCTGGAACGCCTCGGCGACTCTCGTGGTTGGACTGGCAGGCAGCGCCCTCGGCGGTATTCTGCCAACCCTCGCCGCCGGGGCAATCGGCGTTGGCCCGCAGGACACAGCGGCCTACCGGCTGGCCCTGACCGTGATCATCGCACTCAGCGTGATCGCGATGTTGCCGGTGATCGAGCGCATGCAGACCGTATCTTCTGATCGACCCGTGGGCGCACCGCCAGTAACTACGGCCCTGCTCCCCTTGCGTACCCTGGCCCGCCTGGGCCTGTCCAGCCTCTTGCTCGGCTTTGGTGGTGGAGCCTTTTTGCCCTTCCAGAACCTCTACTTCCGCAGTGTGTTCGGCATGGGCGATGCGAGCGTAGGCGTCGTGCTGGCGTGTGCAGCTCTCAGCATGGGCGTGGGCGGACTCCTGGGCGCACCCGTGGCCCGCCGCCTGGGCTTGCGCCGCGCCGCTGCCCTGCTGCGCCTCTGCGTGGCCCCGGCAATGTTGCTCATGCTCGTGCCGTCGCTCATCACGGCTTCTGTCGGCTTCTTCCTGCGCGGCCTATTTGTGGCTGCCAGCTTCCCGCTCAACGACGCCCTGGTGATGCGGGCCACGCCCCTCCGCCAGCGTGGCATGGCTGCGAGCATAACGAACGTCCTCTGGGCCGGTGGCTGGGCTGGCGCCGCCTGGGCCAGCGGTGCCGTCCAGGAGCGTTGGGGGTTCGCCCCCGTGATCGCCTCCGTCACCGTCGCCTACCTGTTTTCCTCCGTCGCTATCTTCACCCTACCTGTCATCGACCAGGACTAAAAACCCGACGACGGGTGAGATCTACTCTCGCCCGCGCAGCATTGTCAGGCCAAGCACCAACCCGCCCAGCACCACGCCCAGCGTGCCCATGGCGAGCAGCACAGTCGGCGCGTTACCCTGCCAGCCACCTACCTCCACCGCAATCGCGATCATCCCCATGCCGAGGATGAGGGCGGCGATCACCAGGGCCAGGGCCAGCCGGTTCGCTGCGCCAATCAGCGCGCCGCTCAGGCGGTGCAACTCCAACTCGCGGGTCTGCACCTTCAGCTCACCATCGTTGATCTGCTGGAGCAGGTCGCTCAACTGATGTGGCAATTCCAGGGACAGTTCGCCAATCGAGCGCGCCTGGTTTATCGCCCGCTTGCCCAAAGCGACCGGCGAGAACTGCTCAGCCAGCGCACCCTGGACGTAGGGCCGCGCAACGCTAAAGACATTCAGGTTCGGGTCGAGTACCCTCCCCAGACCCTCCATCATAACCAGAGCCTTGAGCAACATTGCCAGCGGGCCGGACAGGCTGATCTCGTGACGACGCAGGAGCACCAGCAGTTCGCTAATCGTCTCGCGGGCCGAGAGATCGCTCAGCGACCGGTCAACAAACCCATCGGTAAAGTGCTCCATATCGCGGCGCAGGCCCGGCGTGATCGCCCGGCGCGACAGCACCCCCAGTTGCTCTAGGGCGCGCAGCACCGCCTGCGTGTCGTGTTCAACCAGGGCGGCCAGCAGCAGCAGCAGGCCCTGCGTGGTCGGACGATCAAGAATACCTACCTGCCCAAAATCCACCACGCCAAGACTGTTGCCACTGAGGGCGAAGAAGTTGCCGGGGTGCGGGTCACTGTGGAAGAAGCCGAAGCTAAATATCTCTTTGAGGATCACCTGCATGCTGCCACGGGCCAGGATCACCGGATCAATCCCGGCAACGGCCAGAGCCGGCAGATCGTTAATCTTCACCCCGAAGAGCCGCTCACTCGTGAGTACCCGCGCATCGGTGTACTCCCAGTACACGACAGGGATCTTCACATCCGGCGTGTCGGCAAACATCTGGCGAAAGCGGTCAGCGTTGCGCCCCTCACGCCGGTAGTCAAGCTCAGCGTGCAAGGTCTGCGCAAACTCGTGGGCCAGATCGGAGAAGTGGTACTGCGCGCCAATGGTGAGGCGCTCCTCAGCCAGGGCGGCCAGATCCGCAAGAATAGCGAGGTCGGTGTTGATCCGCCCCGCAATATCGGGGCGCTGCACCTTCACCACCACCAGTTCGCCGCTCCGCAAGGTCGCTGCGTGAACCTGTCCGAGCGATGCGGCGGCCAGAGGAGTCTGGTCGAAACCGGCAAAAAGCTCACTAATGGGGCGACCGAGGGACTCTTCAATCGTGGCAATCGCGATATGCGCGGGGAAGGGCGGCACCGTATCCTGAAGCTTGCTCAGCTCGTAGACAAACTCAGCCGGCACAAGGTCGGGCCGGGTGCTGAGGGTCTGACCGAGCTTCACAAACGTCGGCCCAAGGGCGATCAGCGCTTCGCGCAGGCGCTCCGCGCTGCTCAGCGGCGGAGAGGGCGGGACACGCAGCACCACCCGCCTCGGCAGCGAGAGCAGCGAAAGCAGGCCCAGTTGCTCGATGAGGTAGCCAAAGCCATGCCCCACCAGCACCTGTGCAATCTCGCGGTAGCGACCTAGATAGCGGGCCTGTCGGACAAGTGGCCACATATAGCAATCCTAAACTGGTTATGAAAAGGAGTCGAGCCTTTAGGCGGCCTTATCCGGCTAAAGCCTTGACTCCACACAACAACCCCAAGAGGATTGCTATAGGATTGTGGATTGCAGATTGTGGATTGTGGATTGCTGGGTGCTACTTGCAGGTTGCAATCTACAATCTGCAATCTACAATCTACAATCCCCTAAAGAGGTGCGGGAGAAACACCAGACACCCAACGATCACGGCGGCGATAGCGCAGATCAACACGGTGCCGGCCGCCACATCCTTGGCTACCTTCGCGAGCGGGTGGCGCGAACTGGTGGCCAGATCAACGGTGGACTCAATAGCCGTGTTCACACCCTCGGCAGTCAGAACCAGGGTGATGACCAGCACAATGGATAGCCACTCCCAGCGTTCCAGGCCCAGGGTAAACCCGAGGGCCACGGCGCAGGCACCAACCAGAACATGAATCTGGGCGTTGCGCTGCGTACGGATCATGTACCAGACTCCGGCAAAGGCGTAGCCGAAGGATGCGATCAGTGATCGCATGCCCCGATCAACCCGGCGGCGCGAAGTCGGCTCAAGCGTGTGCCGGCAGCTCATGGGCTCCTGCATCTCTCGTCAGCGATACGTCGCGATTATACACGAGTTAAGGCCATCCGGGGTGTAACTGGCATCGGCTATAATAGCGCCTGCTTTGGGGTAGTGCAGATTGCAATCTACAATCGACATGGTTCATATCTGCTTTACAGTTTGGTGATGAGGCGATGAGGCGAGGATACGCCGTCATCGTCTCATCGCTTCGCGCATCCTCGCAGAACTGTTACGCTACATGTGCCCATTTTGAACCTTGTCATCTGCAAAAATTAGGCTAACACAATGAGGATCCCCGCATGCGTATGATTATTGTCCGCCACGGTGAGAGCGAGTGGAACCGCATCCACCGCTACCAGGGCCAGTTGGACGCGCCCCTCTCGGACCTCGGGCTGCGCCAGGCCGAAGCCCTGGCCGAGCGCCTGAAGAACGAGCCGATTACGCACATCTACAGCAGCCGCCTCCAGCGCGCCGCCCGCACCGCCCAGACCATCGCCAGCCATCACCACGCAAGCGTCCCTTTCGAGTACTCCGAGGATCTACTTGAGATCCACCACGGCGAGTGGCAGGGCAAGTACGCTGATGAGATTACGGCGCAGTATAGCGACGGTCTGCGCGAGTGGCGCGAACATCCCACCCGTTCCCAGATGCCTGGCGGCGAGAGCTTTTCGAATATCCTCAAGCGCACGCTGGACTTTCAGGAGCGGGCCTATGCGAAGCACAAAGATGAAACGATCCTGGTGAGTACCCACGATGTGATCGTGAAAATCCTCGTCGCCGATGCGCTGGGCATGGATATGGATCGTATCAACCGGATCTGGATCACCAACGCCAGTATTAGCGAGATCGAGTACGGCAGCGACCTGCCCTACCTTGCGTCGCTCAGCGATGCGTGCCATCTGGGTGTCCTGGCCAGCACCCGCGAGGGCCAGAAGGCGTTGTAGTGTAGAGGAAATTCCGCAACAGGATGCGCTCGGCTCCCCCTCTCCCTGAGCGCATATCTTTATCCACATCTTTGTTTTAGGCATGTTTCAATCCAGATTGACAATTCAGCGACGAAACGATGACGCGGTGAGGCGCTCCGTATCGCCTCATCACCTCATCGCCTCGTCGCAAGACTGTAAAGCTGAATGTGCCCATTTTGAAACATGCCTTACCGCATGACAATGCGGTTTATCGGCCCCCCTGGCGGGCGACTAAAGTCGCACCTGCGAGGCGTTCCGCTGGGCGTCGGCCTTTGCCGACGCCGGAACCGCTCGCGTAGGCGACCAGCCGTAGGCTCCCGTGGCGCGACTTCAGTCGCCCGCTCTGCGCCCCTCCGATGGGTGCATCCCTCACTAGTCGCAGAGATGTGGGTAAAGATATGCCCTGACCGGGAGAGGGGGCTGGAGGTGAGGCCCGTGCGCTGGAACCTGGCACCTGAAACCTTGTCTTACGTGCCCAACAGCGGCGTCACCGGCTGACCAGCGGCCAACTGAACCAGCGCCGGTTCCATCTCGTCGAGGGTGATTCCGCCCTCGTAGCGATACTGGATCACCCCGTCCGCGCCGACCAGGAAGGTCCACGGCTCGGTGATCAGCCCCCACTCGACCATCGGCGGGACGCGCTTTTGCTGCTGGAACGCCTCGCCATAGGGGTAGGGGTAGACCTCCACGTGGATAAAGTTCAGCTTGCCCTTGTACGTGTCCTTCAGCTTCTTGAGAACGGCCAGGTTCGGCGCGCACACTGCTGTCTGACAGTACCCAGGGGTGAGAAAGCCGATCACAAAGGGCTTCTTGGCCGCAATCGCCTCGGCAATCGTCATCTGGTAAAAGTCAGGGTCGGGCTTGGTGTCCGAGGTGATCTTGGTCAGATCCGCGTTATCGCGCACCGTCAGGTTCTTGCTGGGGATGGCTGGTTTCCCCATAGTGGGGATGTGCGAGACCGCCTGCACATCAAGGCGCAAGGTGGCGACCTGTGGCGTGCCGCTCTCCTTGGGAATGCTGATCTCGACGCTCCAGTTGCCTGGCTTATCAAAGGTCGTGTAGCCGACATACAGGCCAAATGGCAACCCCTGGCCCCGGTACACCGCCGCGCTCTCGCCCTGCACTTTCGTATCCTCGTTCCCATCCAGGTAGAAGAAGCGCAGCCCAAGCCTCAGATCGGGCTTGTTCAGCGGCGTGCCGTTCTGAATGACCCCCAGGGCAATCCGGTTCGCGCCGACATTGAGTTCAGAGACGGCCAGCACCGGCACCATGGTACCGCTTGCACCTGTGGGCTTTGGCGTCGGTACGGGCGCAAGCTGTCCACAGGCGACCAGGGAGAGAAGGAGCAGCAGCGCGCACGAGCGGAGTGTGCGAACAATGATCATTGTGATGTCCCCCACGTTTCAATCGTATCTCCGGCGCATTATACCGCCGGTGCGCGGTATACTATGCGTGTCTCGTACGGGAAGAACGGCACTATCAGTAAGGAGCAGGTTATGCCCCGCCATCGTCTGATCTACCTCGCACTGATCCTCCTGTCCGCCACCCTCGTCGCATGTGGGAGTACCCAGCCACCCACTCCTGGCAACGCCCCCGCCGGGGCAAAAAAATTCCGCATCGGTATGTCACAGGCCAACAACGCCGAGCCCTGGCGCATCGCAATGAACGACCAGATCGCCGCCGCTGCCGCCCAGCACCCCGAGTTTGAAGTTACTTTCACCGACGCCAAACAGAACAACGCCCAGCAAGTTACCGATGTTGAGCAGTTTATCAGCAGCGGTGTGGATCTGCTGATCATTTCGCCTAACGAGGCGACCCCGCTCACGAATGTGGTCGCCAAAGCCTACGACAAGGGTATTCCGGTGATCGTCCTCGACCGCAAAGTCAACGGCGACAAGTACACGATGTGGATCGGTGCCGACAACAAGCTGATCGGGCGCAAGGCTGGCGAGTATGTCGCCACCTGGTGCAAAGCGCAGAATCACGCGCCGTGCAGTGTGATCGAGCTGCGCGGACTTGAGGGATCGACCCCGGCCCTTGAGCGCGGCGACGGATTTCGTGAGGGTATTGCTACCAACCCGGATGTCAAGATTGTTGCCAGCCAGAACGCCGACTGGGTCTACGAGAAGGCGGTGCCCCTCGCCGAAGCCATGCTCAAGGCGAATGCCGCCGTCGATGTTATCTATGGTCACAACGACCCCATGGGCGAGGCGGCCATCACCGCCGCCAAGAATGTCGCCCGCGACCTCGGCAAGACCCTGGTACTCGGCATCGACGCCCTCCCCACGCCTGACGGCGGAATCCAGTCGGTGCTGAAGAACCGCCTCAACGTCACCTATGTCTACCCCACCGGCGGCACCCAGGCCATCGAATGGGCGGCCAAGATCCTGGAGACAAAGACCACCCCGCCAAAAGAGGTCGTGCTGGAGACCGAAGAGATCACCAGTGCGAACGCCACCGCAATCTATCAGAAATACGGCGGAAAATGATCGGTGTGAGACAAGGTTCGCAGCTATAGCAATCCTCTTGGAGCCGTGAAGAGGAGTCAAGGCTTCAGCCGGCTAAAGCCTTGACTCCTCCTTCACAACCGGAATAGGACTGCCATACGTGACAGTTTGGGCACAAGCGGCGCGTCCCGTTGCGGCAAATCTGCACTCTGAAACCTTGTCTGATGCTTGATATGTGATGCCTCGTCACACATCACACCTGACTACCCAGGAGTCTGTCTTGAGTCAAAGTATCCGCACAACGTGGCTAACGCTCCTGCTTTCGCTATCGCTGGTGCCCCTGCTGATTGTGGGTAGTATTTTCTCGTGGAACACATACCTCCGCGAGCAGGAACACGCCCTCGAATTTCAGCGTACCGTCGCGGGGCAGGCGGTCGTGCAACTGACCACCTTCATCGACACGGCGGCAAGTGAGGCTCGCCTGATCGTGCAGACGCCCAATTTTATCGGGGCCACGATGGCACGGCAGGAGGATGTGCTGACTCAGGCGCTGTTCTACCGTAATATTTTTGATGATCTGGCGCTCCTCAACGCCAACGGGCAGGAGATCGCCCGCGCATCACGGCTCGGCGTTGTGCCCCCCGAACAGTTGCGCAGCCGCGCAAATGACGATGCCTTCCTCAAAACACTCCAGCAGAATAAGCCCTGGTACGGAGCCGTGTACCTGAGTCCTGTCACGAAAGAGCCGCTGTTGCCCCTGGCGGTTCCGGTGGTTGACTCCGGTGTTGGCAAGCCCGTTGGTGTGCTGATCGTCCAGGTGCGGCTGCGTCAGATCTTTGACACCGTGGTCAACATTCAGTTTGGCGAGAAGGGCGCGGTCGAGATCGTCACCAACAATGGACTCATGGTGGCCAATCGCGATCCGCAGATGCTCGGGATAACCATCAGCCATCTGGCCGCAGGTGACGGCATCCACCCCGGCGTAACGGGCGATAGCGCTCTGATCACCCACACCCCTCTCATCCTGGGCGACAATCCGATCGTCGTCGTCGGCGAGATTCCCGTCGGCGAGGCTCTGGCTCCCGCGTACAGCCAGATTGCCACCATTGGAGCCCTGCTGCTGGTCAGCGCCGTGGTCGCCGCGATCATCGGGGTGATCGCGGTGCGCCGGATCACCGATCCCATCCAGTCCCTGGCCGTGGCCTCCCGCCTGATCAGCGCCGGCGACCTCACGCAGCACATCAATGTGACCGCCCGCAATGAGATTGGCTCGCTCCAGAGCGAGTTTAACCAGATGGCTCAGAGCCTCTCTGTACAGCGCGAGAGCATCGCGGCACGTAACACCGAGCTTCAGTCGGCCCTGGCCGAAGTGCGCGACCGATCTGCCGCCCAGGCGCTGCTCATCAGCGAAAACGCCCGCCAGCGCGAGGTGATCAACGAACTGAGTATTCCGGTGCTGCCGGTGGGTGCCAGCACCCTGGTGATGCCCCTTATCGGCGCGCTCAATCCCGAGCGTCTGCTCGACTTCGAGGATCGCGCCCTGCACGCTATCGAGCAAACCCACGCCAAACGGCTGTTGATCGACATCACGGGCGTCGCCGTCATCGACAGCGAGATCGCCCAGGGCATCATCAACGTGATGCACGCCGCCCGCCTGCTCGGGTGCAGCGCGGCCCTGGTCGGCATTCGCCCCGAGGTGGCCCAGTCCCTCGTCGGCCTCGGGGTTGACCTTGGCAATCTCCTCACCTTCAAGGATCTGCGTACCGCCCTTGATCGGACCCTGGTTGTACATGCGTAGGGGCAGTACATTTCATATGAGACAAGGTTTCAGGATTGGCACATGTACTTTACCGTTCTGTGCGACCCTCACCCCCTGCCCCTCTCCCTCACGGGGAGAGGGGAGATTCCGCAGCAGGACGCA
>CAIRFY010000638.1 GCA_903877945.1 uncultured Oscillochloris sp.
GGGAGTCGGATGCGTCCTGTTGAGGAATCTCCCCTCTCCCTCACGGGGAGAGGGGCAGGGGGTGAGGGGGCAAGGTCGGCATAAATCGGCTTATGTGAAAGGTATTGCACCTAAGGCATGTTTCAAACCAACGTGACAGTTTGGGCACATGCACCGCGTCCTGTTGCGGCAAATCTGCAATCTAAAATCTACAATCTGAAACATGCCTAAACGCCCGATCAATCTAGCGCAGATTGAACACTGACACAATTACGGCCTGCTTTCTTCGCGTGGTACAAAGTCCGGTCAGCTCGCTCGATCAGCGCGTCCAGCGTATCCTTTGCATCGGCTACATGTGCTATGCCCACACTGAGGGTCATCGGAACCGCCTTGCCGCTCAAGTCCACCTGTTGAGCGGTCAACATCTTGCACAGACGTTGCAAAATTATCTGCGCTTGAGTGAGGGATGTCTCGGGCAACAACAGCACAAACTCATCACCGCCGAAACGCGCAAATACATCAATTTCACGGATATTTTGCTGGAAGATGTGGGTCACTGCCAGCAGGGCATCATCGCCTACCGCGTGCCCATAGGTGTCGTTGATGTGCTTGAAATAATCAACATCTATAAGCGCCAGCGCCAAGCAGTGATTGAGCCTCAGCGCACGGCGGACTTCTTTGGTCGCCAGTTCCAAAAAATAGCGCCGATTAACCACGCCGGTCAGTCCATCTGTCGTGGCCTGTTGTTTCAGTTGATCTTCAAGCTGTTTTCGCTTGTTGATGTCGGTGAACATACCAAATGATCCAATGAACTGGCCATGCACATCCAAAATCGCCTTGGCGGAAACGAGCGTCCAATGCCGTGCGCCATCTTTGCACAGGAAACAGCGCTCATACACCGCATCCTGCCCCTCCATTCGAATGTGCTTCTGCTCTTCCGCCTCACGCAATTGATCTTCGGGCATAAAGGACTCGTACGGTTTTCCGAGCATCTCTTCAACGGTGTAGCCTAGCATAGATGCCATCTGCCGGTTGACGAAGGTCAACCGGCGCTGACTATCCAACGACAAAACCCCTTCGATTGCGGTCTCGATAAACATGCGGTATTTTGCTTCGCTTGCCTGTAAGGCGACTTCCACCTGCTTGCGTGCGTTGATATCGGTCAACATGGCAAATGAGCCAGCAAATTGACCATCCTCATCCATCAGCGCTTTTGCCGAAATAAGCGTCCAATGACGTGAACCATCCTTTTTGCGTAGACATCGCTCGTATACCGCATCTTCCCCCTGTGCCCTCTTTCTCATCTGCGCTTCATGGCTGGGTTGTTCGTCGTCTGAAATAAATTCCCGGATATTTTCGCCCAGCATTTCTTCACGCATATATCCGAGCATTTCCGCTAAATTTTGATTGACATATGTAAGTATGAAATCACATTTAAAAACCAAAATACCTTCAATTGCTGTCTCCACAATGCGCCGATACTGAACCTCGGTCTTCTTCAGGGACTCGTCTGCTTCATGCAACAGACGGTCACTGCGCTCTTTCACGAGCAGCAGCATGCTGAAACCGCTGATCAGCAGCATGCAAAAGGTGGCGACTGGCAGGAACTGCTGGGGGATGTTGCCTATGAAGGATAATGACCATCCCGAATCAAGAAGAAACGGGAGTGCGTACACGAAATACAGGCAACTCAGAAGCATAAAGCTGAGGCCAAGCACAGAATGCAGCCATGATTTTGCTGCTCTGCCTGTCAACAAAACCCATCCAGGTAAACAATAGAGTATGCTTTGGAGCAGAAAAGTGACCGCTGATCTGTACTGAGGGTTCAAAAATACGATGAAGAGATGAGACGTCACAATGGCTACGGCCACAGCGACATGGGTTCGACGGCTCACCAGCCGTCCAACAATATAAAATACGGCCCACGCTTCGTAGGCACATCCCAGCAACAAGAGGCTGTTGGCGAACAGGATCATCACAAAATCGGGCACGATAAGGCGAAAGAAAAGAAAGAGCGAGCCCGTCCCCTGTAGGAATTTCGCCGCCACCCAAAACGGGATTCTCTGGGTTTCACCTTTTTGATACTGATAGGGGAGCAACAGCAGGCCAAAGACAAATGATCCGATGGACAGTAGCAGAATTATGGTTGGTACATCCATTGGGGAATCCTTACTGAAATAGCCCATAGGATAAGGTTCGCAGATACGTTACAGGTTGCGCTGTTCATGGAACGACAAATAAGATCCGTGCGCCACACCGCATGTCAGTATGAACGGTGCATGTGAGTATAGCAGGTGTTGTTTGTATTCATAGACATGGTTCAGAACAGCTTTACCGTGTGGCGGGGACGCGATGAGGCGAGGATGCGATAGCATCGCCTCGTCGCATCCTCGCCTCATCGCCACACGGTAAAGCTGAAACCTGGCACCTGAAACCTTGTCTTACGGAACTTTATTGCGTTCCATTGCAGGCAAATGCCATTTTTGATACACTGCGCAGGTACACACATTCGGCGGAAAGTAGCAGCAACCATTGTTTGTCTCCTTCCTGGTCATCGCTCACGCGCCCTACCTGCGGCGCGCTGGCCGTCAGCCCTCCGGCGAAGAGCCGCTCCACGAGATGATCGCCCAGGGGCTCATCCCGCTGCTCAACATGCTCGGCGACCTCCAGATTACGGGGCTTGGGCCACGTGTGGCCATGGCCTGTTCACCGCTGCTGGTCGAGCAGTTGGCCGATCCGGTGGTGCAGAAGCACTTTTTGCTCTGGATGGAGGAGCGGCTGGCCCGCCGTAGCGAGAGCCTGCGACACTTCGAGCTTGAGGAAAACCATCACGACAGCTACTTGTCCCGCTTCTACCTAGAGTGGAGCCGCCAGGCGCTGCACAGCTTCACAAATCGCTACAATCGCAACCTGGCTCAGCGGCTACGCGAACTCACGACAGCGCGGGTGATCGAGCCGCTGGCCGGGGCCGCCAGCCACGCCTACTTGCCGCTCCTAGGGCGCGAGGAGTCGGTGCGCGCCCAGATCGAGTACGGTGCCCTGCACACCGCGCAGTCACTTGGTCGTCCCGAGGGCGTGTGGCTACCCGGCAGCGGCTGGCGCCTCGGGATCGAGGCGGCGATCAGCGATGTAGGCGTGCGCTATGTCGTGGTGGATCGCTCCAGCTTGCCGCCTGACGCCGGGTTTGGCCCGGTTATCGTGGATGGGTGCAAGCTGATCGCCATTGCCCCCGACGAGCGGATCGCCCGACACATCTGGATGCCCGAGCTTGGCTACGTGGGCGACCCGCTCTACCGCGACCCGAGCGAACCCGGCGGCTACCAGGCGATTGGCCTGGGCGCACCGCAGCCCTACGATCCCTACCATGCATTGCGGCGCGCCCAAGAGCATGCCAGCCACTTCGTAGAGATGCTGATCGCCGAGAGCGACCGTCGCCCGCCCAACGAGATGCTGCTGGTGTTGCTCGACATGGATCTGATCGGGACGGCATGGTTCGAGGGGCCAACCTGGCTTCAGGCGGTGATGACCCTCTGTGCGACCCACCCGGCCCTGACGCTGACGACACCGGGGGAATATCTGAAGGCGAATCGACCTCGGCAGCGGGCCACGCTTCAGGTTGGCTCGTGGGGCGAGGGCGGCCACGCCCCGTGGCGAGGGCCATCAAGCCAGGTCTACTGGCAATCGATTCACGCTGCCGAGGAGAAGATGGTGCAGATTGCCACCGAGTTTCCTAGCGCCGAGGCCGATCAAGAGCGGGCACTCAATCAGGCTGCCCGCGAACTGATGTTGGCCCAGACCAGCGACTGGCCGGAGGCGCTGGTCGCCACTGGGTACGCCGGAGAGCAGCGCGAGCGCTGGCAGATTTATCTGAGTCGCTTTGAGCAACTCACGGACATGGCTCGGCTGCCGAATATCGGTTCGAGCGAACGCTTCCTGCTGGATCAGCTTGAGGAGTTGGACGGGCCGTTCCTCACCCTCAACTACCGCATGTTTGCGCCGTGATTCTTTAGTATCGTGCACCAAGACATGGTTCGCAGATACTTTACCGTGTGTCGCCGGTCAGCCCTCACCCCCTGCCCCTCTCCCTCACGGGGAGAGGGGAGATTCCGCACCAGGACGCATCCGACTCCCCCTCTCCCGCTCAGGGAGAGGGGGCTGGGGGGTGAGGGCCGTCCGGCGGTAGATTCCTTATTCGAAACGTATTGGCCCTAAAACAGCGCATTCGCCAGCTTGCGCCGGTAGGTCGGCACACGCGGATCGTCGTCGCCGAGGGCGGCGAAAAGCCCAAGCAGTGCCTTGCGCGCCCCGTCGTCGTGGAAGGCCCGGTCGCGGGCGACGATGGCGAGTAGTTCGTCCATCGCCCCGGCGTAGTCGCCGCTGCGGGCGAGGGTGGCGGCCTTCTGGTAACGCGCCGCCGAGTCGCCATCAACCGGCTGGTCAGCGGCGGCGAAGAAATCGGCCAGGGGCAGTAGAGCCTGGGCGCGAGCGTGGAGCGGCGTACTCGGCGGCACCTGCCGCAGCGTCTCGATGCCCTCGGATTCGCCGTGCATCAGCAGCAGACGCCCGAGGTTGAACATCGCGGTCGCATTCTCTGGCTCCTCGCCGAGAATCAGCCGGTAGCGCGCTGCAGCCCCCTGCGGGTCGCTCGAC
>CAIRFY010000639.1 GCA_903877945.1 uncultured Oscillochloris sp.
CCTTGTCTAAGGGATGGTTCAATCCAGCTTGACAGTTCAGCGATGAAACGATGACGCGGTGAGGCGCTCCGTATCGCCTCATCGCCTCATCGCCTCATCGCCTCATCGCAAGACTGTAAAGCTGAATGTACCCATTTTGAAACATGTCTAAGAAGGAGTTCAATCATGGCAGTCACGCTTACGAAGGGCCAGAAGATCTCGTTGGAGAAAGAAGCCGGCGGCACACTCACGAAAGTTATCATGGGACTTGGCTGGGACGCGAAGAAGACGAAGGGCTTTATGGGCTTCGGCGGTGGAAGTCAGACCATCGACCTCGACGCTTCGTGCATTCTCTTCGATGATAAAGGCGCACAGGTTGATGTCGTATGGTTTCAACAGTTGCGGAGCACAGACGGCAGCATCCAGCATACAGGCGACAATCGCACGGGCGCGGGTGATGGCGATGACGAGCAGATCATCGTCGATCTCTCGCGTGTGCCTACCAGTGTTAAGACCCTCGTTTTCGTAGTGAATAGCTTCACGGGACAGAACTTCAGCCAGATCGAGAATGCGTTCTGCCGCATTGTCGATCAAGCCAGCGGTCGGGAGGTTGCACGCTACAATCTGAGCGGTGGCGGTGGTCACACCGCACAGATTATGGCCAAAGTGTATCGCCACAACGGTGAGTGGAAGATGCATGCAATCGGCGAACCTTGCAGTGGTCGTACATTTCGTGACCTGTTGCCCGTGATCACGCCACTGCTATAGATGCGCGAGCGAAGGATCACCATTGAAGGCAAGGACGTGAGGATCTCAACCAGCGACGTAATACTATCTCGTGTAACTATCCCGCCGCACCATGCATCTATAATAGGGGTGGCGGCACCAGAGTGGTGCCCATGAACTGAGCGATGCGGAGTCCAACCATGAAAAACCTGTTCAACGTGGGCATGATCGACCGAGCTATTCGACTGTTGCTAGGCGTATTCCTCTTTATGCTCGCCTTTGGCATCCTCGGCGGCATCGGGCAGATTATTGCGGGCGTGCTAGGCACGATCATGCTCCTGACCGGCGTAGCGGGTGTCTGCCCGCTCTACTGGGCCTTTGATATTAGCACCAACGGCACGGATACGCCCGCCACCCGGCCCTAACCGCAGGGTTCGTGCAAAAGTCGCCCTCCGACCCTCACCCCCTGCCCCTCTCCCCGCTCAGGGAGAGGGGCAGGGGGTGAGGGGGCCGGATCTGACTTTGCTCATGCCCTGCCGTTTACGGAGGCACATTTGACAAACGCACGCTGCCATAGTATTATACCCCTCGTTGAGCAAGCACGTGCCGAAGTGGCGGAATTGGCAGACGCGCTACGTTCAGGGCGTAGTGGGGGTGACCCCGTGCGGGTTCGAGTCCCGCTTTCGGCACCACCGGGCATAGGGGTCTATGCCCAGCGCTGGGGGATAGTTTAAGGGTAGAACACCTGATTCTGGATCAGGTAGTTGGGGTTCGAATCCCTGTCCCCCAGCCAACTAAGGGGCCGGTTCCACAGCGATGTGGGCCGGCCTTTTCTGTACCCGACTTATTTCCCTGATGCCCGACAGTGGCTTCTGTGGTTACCGTACCCCTGTTAGGACTGCTATACTACATGTGGTTGAGGCTCGCCACTAAGATAATGAGATTATCCCATGAAGATCGCCTTTGTTAGCGACGACGGAACCACTATTCACCGCCACTTCGGACGCGCTCGCCAGTATGTGATTGTCACCGTCGAGGACGGGCGGGAGACAGCGCGTGAGGTGCGGGACAAGTCCGCTTGTCACGGGCACCACTCTGATGGAGCAACACCGGATCATCACGATTCACTGCTGGCTGTAATCGCTGACTGTCAGATGGTGGTCTCCGGCGGGATGGGCGCGGGTATGGATGCGCGGCTGCGCAACGGCGGTATTACGCCTATACGAACCCGCATCCCAGCGATTGATACCGCCGTTGAGCGATACATCAGCGGGCGACTGACCGACACCATCGAACTCGTCCACTGAATCGAGCAGGGAGCGTAGTCCCTTACGCACAATTGTATGATCCTCGGCGAGAAGCACGCGGATCTTGCTCATCACGATCCTCTTTCTGCGGAAGGCGGCGTTAGCGGTAGCTCGATGAAGAGTCGGGTGCCTAGTCCGGGATGTGAGTCAATCGTGAAGACTCCGCCGCGCAGGGTGACTCGCTCGCGCATCCCGAAGAGCCCGGCCCCCCAGCCCAGGGGTGGCGGCAGCCAACCAGCGCTGCACATCAAAGCCAATACCGTCATCCTCAATGACGGCGATCACCCGAAGTGGGGTGCGCTCTAGGTGGAGGAGGAGACGGCGGGCCTGGGCATGTCTGGCGATGTTGGTAAGTGCCTCCTGGACAATCCGGTAGAGGACGGTTTCGATCTCGGCTGCCAGCCGATCTTCGAGGCCAAAGGTTTCAAATTCGACTTTGATGTCGAGTCGGCGGGCAAAACGGCTGATGTACCAGCGAAGCGTCGGCAGCAAGCCGAGTTCGTCCAGCATGGTCGGGCGCAGATCGTGGGAGAGTTCGCGGATGTGCTGGAGCATCTGATCGGCGAGCATGCTGGTCTCGGCGAGCCGCTCACGGCTGGTCGGGGCAAGGTTCAGCCCTAGATCTTTGCGAAGGGCCAGGCTGGCCGACTGCATCGTCTGGCGCTCGCGGGTGCGCTCACGGGCGATCCCTATGGCCGTTGGCAGGCCGAGCAGTTGCGACGACACTCTCTCGTTGGTGATCGTCGGGGGCGGCTCTCCGGGGCGACGATCAGCGCCAGCGACTCGCCAATCAGCACCGTCTCGTCCACCTGTGCGATGTGCGCGAGGGTTCCACGGATCGGTGCGACAACTCGGTACGTGATCTTCTTGGTCATAATAGCGACGATTGGCTCGCCCTGCTCGACTGGCTGGCCATCGGCGATCAGCCAGCGAACGACTGCACCCTCGGTCATGAGCAGGCCGAGCTTCGGCATGATCACCTCAGCGGCCTTAGATCCTCTCTTTCGAACAATGCCGGACACGGGTTTGGCTTGCTGTAGCTGCTAACTATACCGCAATCGCAAACGTCCCGCTGTTTGGCTTCGCTCAGGGCTTCGGCTCACGCGCTCAGCGTGACATAGTGCCGGGACACTTAAAAATTTCCACGTCCCTTACATACCATATCCTGTAAGCTAGATTACACTCCGGGTGTGATCTGGTTCCCTTGAATGGCCAGATCGCAGGTGATATAATACACACGTTATCAGATTTTTGTGTCCCTCACACTGTTGATGTACGAGCCTACCGGATTCAGATTTACGGGGCCATGACCCCCTGTAGAGAGGCGGATCGGACATATGGGTGATAATCGCTGGTTAAAAAATAGCTTTGTCTACCTGATCATCTTGGTTGCGGCCCTGGCGCTCTTCTTTCAGTACTTTGGCCAGACATCGAGCCAACCGAGCGAGAAGGGTATCGCCGAGGTAGTCGCCGCAGCCAAGGCGGGTAAGATCAAAGACATTGAAGCTCAGGCGGGCGATGAGCAGGTGATTGTCACGTATAACGACAACTCTACGTTTCGCTCGCGCCTTGAGTCGACCGACAGCATTATGACGCTGCTGGCCAACTATGGTGTGCCTCTGGCCGATGCGAACGGCAAGCAGGTGGTGAATGTGATCGTGAAGCCAGCCCCGGCCTGGGGCGGGTTGCTGAGCATTTTCACTATTTTGCTGCCGACCATTTTGCTAATCGGCTTCTTTGTCTTCTTTATGCGCCAAGCCCAGGGCAGCAATAACCAGGCGCTCTCCTTTGGCAAGAGCCGCGCACGCATGTTTGCCGGTGATAAGCCGTCAATCACCTTCGCCGATGTGGCGGGACAGGAGGAGGCCAAGCAGGATCTGAGCGAGGTGGTCGAGTTCCTCAAGTTTCCCGATAAGTTTGCGGCCCTCGGCGCTCGCATCCCGCGTGGCGTGCTGATGGTCGGCCCCCCCGGAACCGGCAAGACGCTGCTCTCGCGCGCGGTCGCGGGCGAGGCGGGCGTGCCCTTCTTCAGCATCTCTGGCTCGGAGTTTGTGGAGATGTTCGTCGGCGTGGGTGCCTCGCGTGTGCGCGACCTGTTTGATCAGGCCAAGCGCAACGCGCCCTGTATCATCTTCATTGATGAGATCGACGCCGTCGGTCGCCAGCGCGGCGCTGGACTCGGCGGCTCCCACGATGAGCGCGAGCAGACGCTGAACCAGATCCTGGTCGAGATGGACGGCTTCGATACCAACACCAACGTGATCGTGGTTGCCGCGACCAACCGCCCTGACGTACTCGACCCGGCCCTCATCCGGCCCGGTCGCTTCGACCGCCAGGTGGTACTCGATGCGCCCGATGTTCGCGGTCGTATCGATATTCTCAAGGTTCACGTCAAGGGCAAGCCGCTCTCCGACGATGTCAATCTTGATGTGATCGCCCGCCTGACCCCCGGCTTCTCCGGCGCCGACCTGATGAACGCCGTGAATGAGGCGGCCATCCTCGCCGCCCGCCGCACGAAGAAGAAGATCGGCATGTCCGAGCTCCAGGACTCGATTGAGCGCGTGGCTCTCGGCGGCCCCGAGCGCCGCTCGCGGGTGATGAGCGACCGCAAGAAGCTCGTGGTCGCCTATCACGAGGCCGGGCACGCCATTGTTGCCGGAGCCATGCCCCGCGCCAACAAGCTCCAGAAGGTCACGATCATTCCGCGTGGCCGGGCTGGCGGCTATAACCTGTTCCTGCCCGACGAGGACAACCTCGGTCTACAGAGCATCGCCTACTTCAAAGCCGATATGACCGTGGCCCTGGGCGGTCGCGCCGCCGAGGAGATCGTCTTTGGCCCGGAAGAAGTCACGACCGGTGCCTCGGGCGACCTAATCAGCGTCACCCGCACCGCCCGCTCGATGGTCACGCGCTACGGGATGAGCACGAACCTCGGCCCGATTGTCTTTGGCGAGAAAGAGGAGTTGATCTTCCTTGGCCGCGAGATCAGCGAGCAGCGCAACTATGGCGACGAGGTCGCCCGCCAGATCGACGTGGAGGTGCGCCGCTTCGCCGCCGAAGCCTACGAGAACGCGCTCCAGATCCTGATCAACAACCGTGCGGTGGTGGACGATATGGCCAACGCCTTGCTGGAGTTCGAGACGGTCGAGGGCGATTCGCTGGCCGAACTGCTGAGCCGGGTGAAGCCACTGACCATTGACATGACCCGCCAGAGCAGCGCCCAGGGCGCGGGGCAGCCCTCGCGCAACGGATCCAACGCGCTGTCGGCATAATGCAGGGCAACAA
>CAIRFY010000640.1 GCA_903877945.1 uncultured Oscillochloris sp.
ACGTGCGTAAAACAGTATCCACCGGAGAACCGGCTTCGTGCCTTCTGCACGATAGGGACGATCCCCTACACGTACAAGTGTATCACAGCCCTGCGCCGCTTCACGCGGCGTAGGGGAGCGTCTACCGCCAGGGTGAGGCCGTACAAGCCTCATTCCTCCCGCCCGTAAACGGACGGGTTTCCTGAGGCTAATTCTATGAACTACGAATGGCTCACACTGGTGCCTCTGGCGCAGGCAGTGATCACCCTGAGCCTGAGCGGCTTCGCGCTCCTCGTGATCTTTATGGCGGTTGGCGGTTACGGCGGCTACCAGTCGGGAATCCGCAACATCCTGACAATCGCACTCTGGTCGATCATCGCCTACATCACCTGCGTACAGGGCGGCAACGCGCTGGTGGATCTGGTCAACCGGTTCTGGGAGAATTCACCACGAATCGTCGCCTTTGCTGTTGGCAGTGATGCGAACGCGGTCGCTCGCCTTGACCCACTGATTCAGGCAGGTTTCCAAGTGCCGCTGTTCTTCCGGTTTGTGGCCTTCATCGTGTTGGTGATGTTCGGCTTCTTCTTCAACCGCAAGGCTGCATGGAAGGGGCCGGCCAGCAAGGAGCCGCTTGGCAAGCCCCTGGGCCTCTTCGTCGGCGCACTGACCGCGCTGATCTGGACAAATGCGACGGTGGTGTTCTGGAGCGAGTTCAAGGCAAGCGGCGGCGGCAGCTTCGATAACCCGGTCACCAATGTTCTGAACACGCTCCCCGATGCGAGCCTACTGCTCCCATCACTGATCGCTGTCTTCTTTCTCATCTTGGTCATCCTGGTCCTCTTCTACTTCCCGAAGGTCTGGAAGCCCTAGTATGAACCGAGCGGTTTGGGGGAGCGCTGCTTCCTCCAAACCGCGCTCCCTCCTATGCACTACCATATTGTCGGCATCGCGGGCGCGGGGATGAGCGCCATCGCCAACCTGCTGCTTGACCAGGGCCACGCCGTGAGTGGGTCTGACCCGGCCCACAACCGGCTCAGCGCCGCCCTGTCTGCTCGCGGGGCGACGGTGTTCGTTGGCCACAGCCCGGCGCACGTGCGTGGGGCCGATGCGCTGGTGACCACGGCGGCGGTGCGCGCCGACCACCCCGAACTGGCGGCGGCGCGCACGTTGGGCATCCCCGTTCTTAAACGTGGCGACCTCTGGCGCGACTGGTCGCAGCAACGGCGGGTGGTGGCGGTGGCTGGTACCCACGGCAAGACGACGACAAGCGCGATGATTGCGGTGGCGCTGCGCGGAGCCGGGATGAACCCCGGCTTCCTTATTGGAGCCGAGGTGCCCGACCTGGGCGGCAACGCGGCCTGGGGCGACCCGGACGCGCCCCTGGTGATCGAGGCCGATGAGTATGACCGGGCCTTCCTCAGCCTGCGCCCGGCTCTGGCGGTGATCACGAACATTGAGTGGGATCACCCGGACATCTACCCGAGCGCGGCGGAGTACGCCGATGCCTTCGCCCAGTTCGCCGCCAGCGTGACGAACCCCCGCCACCTGGTACTCTGTGGCGATGACCAGGGTGTAACCCAGATCAGCGCCCCCGAAGCGTGTTTCTACGGCATCGAGGAACGCCTCGCCAGCGACCCGGTTTCCTGTCGGTTGGCTCCCTTCGACTGGACCGCCAGCGGGGTGACGGCGATTCCCGCCGGCGGGGTGAGCTTCGATGTCTGGCGCTACGACCGGCGGCGCATGGCCCAGCGCCGGGTAGGCACGCAGGCGCTGGCTCTCCCTGGCCTGCATAATGTGCGCAACGCCCTGGCCGCCCTGGCGTCCGCCGCGCTGCTAAACGCGGACATGTCCGGCGCATCAGCGGCTCTGTCCACCTTCCGGGGCAGCGCCCGCCGCTTTGAGTTACGGGGCGAGGCGAACGGGATAACGGTGATCGACGACTACGGACATCACCCCACTGAGGTGCGGGCGACTCTGGCGGCGGCGCGGATGCGCTACCCCGGACGGCGGATCGTCGCTTACCTCCAGCCCCACACCTTCAGCCGTACCACGGCCCTGCTCGACCAGTGGCCCGACGCCTGTCTCGGGGCTGATATTCTGCTGGTGGGAGACATCTATGCCGCACGGGAGCAGGGCGACCCGACGGCACTGGCGCAAACTTTGGCCGGACGGATCGCCGCCGCCGGGGTGGACGCCCGCTACAGCGGCGATGTAGATACGAGCGCCGCAGCCCTGATTGGTCTGGCCCATCCCGGCGATGTGGTGATTACCCTCGGCGCAGGCGACGGGGATCGGGTGGGAGGGGAATTGCTGAAAAATATGAGTTATGGAATATAGAGGCGAAATACTTGGTTTATAGGTTTATCAGCCTTATCCGATGGATGTATATTGGGCCAAATACTGCCCTCTACGGGTCGTAATACATGGCAACGTAATGATACAATTTATGGTACCACCCATACCCCTCACTGAGGCCGAGCCAATGACTCGGCACACATCGTGGCAAATCGGCGGGCCAGCCCGCTACTACGCCGAGATCCACAGCGTCGCCCATGCTCGCGCACTGGCCGCATGGGCGCACGAAGTCGGGGTGGAACTGATCTGGGTGGGTGGAGGGACGAACCTACTGGTGCGCGACGCCGGGTTCCCTGGTCTGATCGCCCGCTACCGCGCTCGGACGTGGCAGATCGACGATCTCGGCGATGCCGCGATCCTACGGGTTGATGCCGGAGTGTCACTCGCGGGGATCGCCCGACGCATGGCCGCAATGGGCTGGGGCGGCATGGAGTGGGCTGAGGGCGTGCCGGGGACCATCGGCGGCGCGGTCTTCGGGAACGCGGGTTGCTACGGCGGCGATATGGCCGGGTTGCTCCAGAGCGTCAGGATCATGGTCGGTACCGAAGAGGAAGATTGGCCCGTCGAGCGAATGGCCTACAGCTACCGGAGCAGCGCCCTGAAGGAGAATGTCGCTCATACATCCGGCACGCCGCCCCTCATTCTGGTCGCCGACCTGCGGCTGCGCCGGGACGATCCGGTCGCTCTGGTCGCCGCCATGACCCACATCGCCACGGAGCGTAAGGCCAAAACTCCCTGGGGAAGTTCGTGCGGCAGCGTGTTTAAGAACCCGCCCGGCCAAAGCTCTGGCCAGATGATCGAGCGCGCTGGACTGAAAGGAATGCGGGTGGGCAACGCGGAGGTCAGCCAGCGCCACGCCAACTATATCGTCAACCTGGGCGGAGCCACGAGCGACGATGTCCTGAGCCTGATCGCACTTGTCCAGGAGACTGTTCGGCGTCAGTTCGGCGTCGATCTTGAGCTTGAGGTGCGGGTGATATGAAGAAATTAATTGCAGTCTTATTCGGCGGCCAAAGCGGTGAGCACGAGGTTTCCCTCGTCTCGGCCCAGGCAGTGATCGCCGCCCTTGACCAAAAAAAATATCAGGTGCTGCCGGTCGGTATCACCAAAGATGGGCGCTGGCTGACCGGGCCAGGGGCCATGCCCGCCCTGCTGTCCGCCGCCGACCCGGCGCTCCTGCCGGCCAGCGCGGCGGCGGGGGCGCATTATTCGGAGGATCGCCTAGGCGAACTGGAAGATGCGGTCGCCGCCCCGGCGCTGGGGCTGCCCACCGTGGCCCGTATGCTCCCGCCCGGCGTCGATGTGGTCTTCCCGGTACTCCACGGCCCCATGGGTGAGGACGGCACTGTGCAAGGGCTGCTGGAGTTGGCGGGAGTGGCCTACGTGGGCTGCGGGGTGGCCGCCAGCGCCGTCGGCATGGATAAGGCGCTGATGAAGGCGGCCTTCGCCGCTGCCGACTTGCCCCTGCTGCCCTGGCTGTTGGTGCGCCGCACGGACTGGCAGCGCGATCCGCAGGCTACCTACGTCGCTGTTGAGGGCGCACTGCGCTACCCAGTCTTCGTTAAGCCTGCTAATATGGGTAGTAGTGTGGGTGTCGGTAAGGCCAAGGATCGCACTGGTCTGGAACACGCCATCGCCGAGGCCGCCCGCTACGACCGGCGGATCGTGGTCGAGCAGGGCGTCCCGGCCCGCGAGATCGAGATCAGCGTACTGGGCAACGAGAACCCCGAGGCCAGCGTCCCCGGCGAGGTGGTGCCCTCCGGCGAGTGGTACGATTACAATGCCAAGTATATTGATGGCCAGTCGGCCATCCACATCCCGGCACCGATTGACGCTGCCCTGGCTGATACCGTGCGCTCCCTGGCCGCCCGCGCCTTCCTGTCCATCGACGGTGCGGGCCTGGCCCGCGTCGATTTCCTGCTCGACAAGGAGACTGGCGAACTCTGGATCAACGAGGTCAACACCATGCCTGGTTTTACGCCGATCAGTATGTACGCCAAGATGTGGGCCGCCAGCGGGCTCAGTTACTCAGATCTGCTCGACCGCCTGATCGCCCTGGCTCTGGAGCGGAAGCAATCATGAATGCTGAATGTTGAATGATACATTCAACATTCAGCATTCAACATTCAATCCTATGGACTACAACGCACCAAATACCCGCCAGCGTATCGCCGCCCGCCGCCTCGCCCGCCAAGGCCGTCCGGTCGAGGGTGGCTCACAGGTGCGCCCTGATGTCCGCCGGGCCACCCTCGACTGGCTGCGCAGCGGCAGGCTGCCCAGCCTGCTGATCTTCCTGGCGAGCGTGGGTACCCTGGCCTACCTGCTCACCGCCGGACGCTACAGTGTGCAGCAGGTGACGGTCGAGGGAGCCGACGCACTCAAGGCGGATCAGGTGATCGCCGTGTCCGGCATCCTTGGTCAGTCAATCTGGTTTGTGGGAACCGCAGAGACCGAGGCTCGCCTACGGATGAACCCGTATATCGAGTCCGCCCGCGTACACCTAGCCCTTCCCGACCGTGCGGTGATCCAGGTGGTCGAGCGTCGGCCCGAGGTGCGCTGGCAGGCCGGGAGTATCCAGTACCTCGTCGATGGCCGAGGCCAGGTCATTGCCGCTGCGCAAGAGCCTGCCAAGCCTGACGTTCTTGTGATCATCGACCGGACAACCCCTGAGCTGAAGCCGGGCGACCAGATCGATATCGATGCCTTGAACCTGACCCGCGCCCTGGCCCTGCGGCTACCCATCGAGCTCGCCCTCACCCCAGCCCAGATCGGCTGGGACTTTGGAATCGGCGTCTATGTGCGCTCAACAACAGGACAGACGATCATTTTTGGCCAGAACTCGCAGCTCGACCGCAAGCTCGCTGTTCTTAACGCGCTGCTGAAAGATAAGACACCCTTCACCTACATCGATCTCCGCCCGTCTAACCCGTTTTATCAGAATGATCAGCGGCCTGCAGTCACGAGCCGACCCCAGCCCTAAAGAATGCAGATTGTCGATTGTCAATTGCCGGTGACCATGTGGTTTAGACCAATCTACAATACGTGTGCACGGACAAGGTTCCACGGAACAGGTAAGAGGTTGGGAGTATCAGTAAGCCCTTTTTGCTGGCAAACTGTAGAGTTGTCAGAAACCTTGTCATAATCTACAATCTACAATCTGCAACCTGCAATCGGAAGAGAAGCTATGCAGCGCACCATTGTTGGCATTGATGTCGGAACCACTAAGATCTGTACTATTGTGGCCCAGGTTTCCGACTCGGGGAGCCTGAATATTCTTGGGGTGGGCCTCACACCAAGTAAGGGTCTCGATAAGGGTGTGGTGGTGAACATCGACGACGCTGTCAACGCCATCGCTACCAGCATCGAGAAGGCCGAGCGGCTAAGCGGATACCGCATCGGCACGGCGTTTGTGGGTGTCGCCGGTCGTCATATCTCTTCACTCAACAGCCGTGGGGTCGTGGCGGTGCAGCGGCCCGATCACGAGATCACCCGCAACGATGTTGCACGTGCGGTCGAGTCGGCGCAGGCGGTGGCTATCCCCACCCAACGCGAGATCATTCATGTTATCCCCAGAGCTTACGTGGTAGACGGGCACGAGGGCATCCGTGACCCGATTGGCATGAGCGGCTTCCGCTTGGAGGTGGAGACTCACATCGTCACGGGCGAGGTGATGGCCATCCAGAACCTGATCAAGAGCGTGCAGCGGGCTGGCGTTGAGATCGACGACCTGGTACTCCAGCCCCTGGCCTCGGGCGAGGCGGTACTCACCGCCGAGGACAAGGATCGCGGGGTGATGCTGGTGGATATGGGCGGCGGCACCACCGACATCGCCATTTTTGTGCAGGGCGGCGTCTGGCACACCAGCGTGCTGCCGATAGGCGGCGTCCACTTCACCAACGATATTGTGTACGTACTCCATACACCCCACAACACTGCCGAGTACCTCAAGCTGAAGTACGGCTCGGCTATGGCGGGAGATCCGCCAGACGAGGGAGATCTCTTCGACCTAATCGACGCCGAGAGCCTGACCGTGGGCGAGAAGCAACAAATCAGCCGCCATTTGCTCAACGAGATCATCCAGGCTCGTGCCGAGCAGGTGGTTGAACTTATTTATAACGAGATCAAGCGCAGCGGATATGATGGTATGCTGCCCGCTGGAATTGTCCTTACCGGCGGAGCAGCACAACTGACAGGTTTCGATGATCTGGTGCGCGAGATGCTGGGCATACCGGTGCGAATCGGTGTGCCTGGAGATCTGACCGGACTGGCCGACTCGCTCGAAAGCCCATCCTACGCCACGGGCGTGGGTCTTTTACGCTGGGGTTCACGCCACGGGCAATCAGTCCTCGGCCCGTCTCACCGCGCCGATGATCGGCAGGGCTGGGGGAATGCTTACGACCGATTCAAGGGGTGGTTGAGGGAGTTTTTGCCCTGAGAGCGGGAATAGGGCGGAGGGAACAGGGCAACCTGGAACCTATGCCCTACACCTTGCTCCTGTCCTGTTCCTTGTTTCCTGTTCCCTGTTCCCTACTTTCGAGGAGTAATGTACGATGGTGGATCGCAATAACAACTTTAGCTACGAGGACTTCGCGCAGATCAAGGTGGTGGGCGTGGGCGGCGGCGGTAGCAACGCCGTGGATCGCATGATCGCCGATGGCGTGCAGGGTGTGGAGTTCATGACGGTGAACACGGATGTGCAGGCTCTGATGCACTCGCTGGCCCCGATGCGGATCCGCATTGGCGATAAGCTCACCCGTGGCCTGGGCAGCGGCGGTAACCCGGTGATCGGCCAGAAGGCGGCCGAGGAGAACCAGGAGGACGTGTACGAGCAGCTCAAGGGCGCCGATATGGTCTTTGTGGCGGCTGGTATGGGTGGCGGCACCGGTACCGGGGCTTCGCCGATCATCGCCGGGGTCTCTCACGACTTGGGCGCCCTGACGGTGGGCGTGGTGACGCGGCCCTTCACCTTCGAGGGCAACCATCGCCGCAAGATGGCCGAGCAGGGCATCGAGCAGTTGCGCCCGGTGGTGGACACCTTGATCGTCATTCCTAACGACCGCCTGCTCCAGACGGCCAGCAAGAATACGACCTTCACCCAGGCGTTCCACATGGCCGACAACGTGCTGCGCCAGGGTATCCAGGGTATCTCCGACCTGATCACTCAGCGTGGTCTGATCAATGTGGACTTCGCCGACGTGAAGACGATTATGGCCCAGCAGGGTTCGGCCCTGATGGCGATTGGCCTCGGTAGCGGTGACAGCCGTATGGTGGACGCGGTGAACCAGGCGATTGCCAGCCCGTTGCTGGAGGTGAGCATCGACGGTGCCCGTGGCGTCCTCTTCAACGTCACCGGCGGCGAGGATCTGGGCATCCTGGAAGTCTACGAGGCCGCTGATATTGTGGCGAAGCAGGTGGACCCGGACGCCAACATTATCGTCGGCGCGGTGATTGACCCGAACTTCCCGCCCGGCGAGGTGAAGGTGACGCTGATCGCCACCGGCTTCGATGTGACCCGGCCAAGCGACAACGTGAAGCGCTCGCGCTCCTTTCCGACGCCGGCCACCAGCACGGGCCACGCCACGGGTACGTACCCGCCGCAGCAGCCCGCCCCGCAGCCGCGCCAGCCCACCCCGCAGCCGCAGCAGCCTACCACACAGCCGCGTCAGTCGCCGAGTTTCGGCAGCAGCAGCGACGACCTGGATATCCCGCCCTTCCTGCGTAATCGCAACCGTGGGAAATAGCAAGAAGTAAGACAAGGTTCAGATCTGGTAATTCTAGCTTTACAGTGTGGCGATGATGCGATGATGTGACGAGGTGACGAGGCGACGAGGCGATGTCACCGCACCCTCGCGTCCTCGCCTCATCGCCAAACTGTGAAGCTGTTCTGAACCATATCTAAGGCATGTTTCAAACCAGCGTGACAATTCAGCGACGAAACGATGACGCGGTGAGGCGCTCCGTATCGCCTCATCGCCTCATCGCCTCATCGCCTCATCGCCTCAT
>CAIRFY010000641.1 GCA_903877945.1 uncultured Oscillochloris sp.
CCAGCTTTGCTGGCAATCAGCGCTATCTATTTGATGCCCGCCTTGCGCATCGCCGCCGCCAGGGGGTTGTCGTCGTCGTCCGGCGACTCGTCGTCGGAACTGCTGGCGTAGAGCGAGGATGTCGGGCGCGGCTCGGCATCATCCTCTGGCTCCTCCTCATCGGCGACCCAGTCGAGGTGCAGGTTCTCAACACCGACCAGGGCGATAATATCATCCACCGAGAAGCGCAGCACGTCGATCAGCTCGCCGTCGCCGTGGGCGTCGAGCGAGTCCACCAGGCGCAGGATGGGCATGGCGGCCAGCACCTCAGACAGCAATTCGGGACGACGGGATGGAGGGCGCTCTGCGGCCATCAGGGCGTCCACCTCGGCTGCATCGGCGGGGATGCCCGTATCAACAAGCAGGATCGTCACCCGGATGGTGTGGCGCAACAGCTTGAGGATCTGACGTGTCTCCTGAAGTTGGCCGACGGCGCGGCGCAGCGAACTGGCGCTGCGACTGGCCTTAAACTCGAAGGCCCAGATCGCACGTTCGTCCACGGAGATCGCATCAACTTCGCGGTACTTGATAAAGGCCCGCTTGTTGCGGCGCTCCTCGTACTCGATGATCCGCCGGTCGTCAAGCTCAACCTGCGGGGCTAGCCAGGTGCGCAGGGCCGCCTCGGCTTCACCGCCGAATAAATCACGCTGGCGTGGCGGGCGGATGGCCTTGTTGTTTTTGCGCTGAAGCTTGAATCCGTCCACATAAGCGCGGTAACGCTTATCGTCGGCGGTGAGCAGGCGCGAGCGAGCGTATGTAACCATAATCAATGCAAAATGCAAAATGCAAAATGCAAAAATGGCAATTTTGCAATTTGTAATTTTGCATTTTGCATTTTGCATTTTGCATTTCGCATTGGTACTCCCTATTTTCCCAGTTCCACCGACCGTCGGTACGCGGCCCAGATCGCATCAGAGATGACCGTGCGAAGGCCGCCGCGCTCTAGTTCGCTCAGGGCGGCGCTGGTGGTGCCGCCGGGCGAGGTGACAGCGTTGCGCAGTTGGGCCGGGTGCATGCCGCTCTGTAGGGCGTAGCGCACCGAGCCAAGCATCGTCTGGAGAACCAGATCCTCGGCGATGCGCCGCGAGAGGCCCATGTGGACACCGGCGTCGATCATGGCCTCCATCATCAGAAAGAAGTAGGCCGGGCCGGAGCCATTGAGCGCGGTAGACATATCCAGGTAATGCTCGTTATCCACAAACAGTTCGTGGCCCAAGGCGCTGAGTACGGTGCGCGCCCAGCCACGCTGCTGCGCATCAACCTCTTCGGTGGCTGTCCAGACCGTCATGCCCTCGCCGATCATCGCAGGCGTATTGGGCATACTTCGCACCACCGCCGGGTGATCGAGGGCGGTGGCAAACGTACTGATCGTCGCCCCGGCCACTATGGAAATGACCAGGGCGTCCTTTCGCAACGCGCCGCGCAGAGGGAGGAGGACGTGCTTTAGTTGCTGGGGCTTCACAGCGAAGATCACGATCTGGCCCCACTGGGCCGCAGCAACATTATCGTGGCTCGTCTGCACCCCGTAACGAGCCTGCACCTCACGCAGACGCCCCTCGTGCGGGTCGCTCCCCAGTATCTGCTCGGGTGCCACCAACTCCTGTCGCAGCAAGCCACCGATGATCGACTCGCCCATGGCCCCCGGCCCGATCACAGAGATGCGCAGATCTTTAAGCATATGAGTCCTGATTTCACATAAGCCAATGTCGCGTCAATCACGCCCTCTCGCTCCCAGCCCCTCGCCCTCTGCCCTTCTCCATATGCCTCAGGGCTGATGCAAAGTCTGTGACCGCCGGGCAGCCCTCACCCCCCAGCCCCCTCTCCCTGAACGGGAGAGGGGGAGTTGGATACGTCCTGCTGCGGAATCTCCCCTCTCCCCGTGAGGGAGAGGGGCAGGGGGTGAGGGCCGGAGAGTGACGTTGCAACAGCCTCTCCATATGCCTGATCCCCCAACGATGAGCGTTGATACAATGCAGTATACTGCATGTTACGCTGCGTTTTTCGTGTTAGGAGTTTCGATGATCACCGCCTACCTGCTCTTTTTCGTGGCAGGGCTGCTACTGATCTTACTGGCGACGCTGATCTGGCGGTTCTGGCAGAGCTTCGTCGCGGTCTCACCGGAGGAGGAGGAGCTTGAACGAAGCATCGCCTCGCTGAACGACGTGCAGACCAACCGGATGAGCGACCAGCAGATCGCCCGCCAGATGGACACTGAGACCGGGTGGCAGATTATGGTGCGGCGCGGCCAGCGGGCCTCCCGCAGCGAGCGAAGGCCACGCCGTCCGCGCCGGTAAGGGTGCGATCACCCGTGCGCCGGGGCCTCGTTCCCCGCCTCCAACGCCGCTCGGCGGATGTCAACGCGGGTCAGGATGGCCAGCCCCATAATAAAAAAGACCATCAGCGAGACGATGGCGATGCGGTAGCTGCCGGTGAACTGGAGGCCCAGGCCAAACAGCAGCGGGGCCAGCCAACTGGTGCCGCGCTCGCTCACTTCGTAGAGACTGAAGTACTCGGCCTCCTGCCCCGCCGGGATCATCAGCGAGAAGACCGAGCGGCTAAGCGCCTGGCTGCCGCCCAGCACCACGGCGATGATGCCCCCGAGCAGGAAGAAGAGCGGTACGTTGTTGGCTGGCATGAAATAGCTAAAGATCACCACGCCCACCCAGAACACCAGGCTGATCATAATTGATCGCTTACTGCCGACCCGCTTCGCCATCCAGCCGAAGAACAGGGCACCCACGAAAGCCACAAACTGCACCATCAGGATGGTCATAATCAGAAACTGATTGGGGATATTCAGTTCTTTTGCGCCAAAGACCGAGGCCAGGGCGATCACGGCCTGGATGCCGTCGTTATAGAGCAGGTAGGCCGCCAGGAAGGTGATTGTCTGCGGGTAGTGGCGCATCTGGCTGAAGGTGTGGCGGAGTTGGTGAAATCCCACAGTCAGGAATCGCTCGCCCTCGGGCAGAGCCTTGGCGGGCGCACGCACCCGCAGGGTCAGCATCGGGATGATCGTAAAAATCGCCCACCAGACCCCCGCTGACGCCAGACAGATCCGCACCGCTACGTCGGTGGAGATACCCAGGGATTGGCGGCTATTAAACAGTGCCAGATTGAACACCAGCAGCAACCCGCCGCCCAGGTAGCCCAAGGCCCAGCCCTGCGACGAGACTTCGTCGCGCCGATCCGGGCTGGCGATGTCGGGTAGATAGGCGTTGTAGAAGACCATTGATGCCCCGAAGGCCAGGTTGGCTACCAGAAACAGCCCGCCACCCAGCAGGTAGTTGCTACCCTCCAGGAAGTAGAGCCCCATCGTGGCGAAGGCACCGATGTAGGCAAAAATGCCCATCAGTTGCTTCTTGATCTGCGAGTAGTCGGCGATGGCCCCCAGAATAGGCAGGAAGAATACCTGGAGCAACACCGAGAGCGACACAATGTAGGGGAAGAACGAGCCGGCGGCGACAGGGATGCCCAGGGGGTACACCAGCCCGTTTACATCGGCAGCCTTCGCCGCCACCGACTCCAGATACGGCCCCAGAAAGACGGTCACCACGGTACTTGAGAAGGCGGAGTTGGCCCAGTCGTAGAAGTACCAGCCGATCTGCTCGCGGCGGTTGTCGATCATGAGGTCTTTCCTCTGTGGGTAGATGGATGGATGCTAGTACTACAGTTGTAAATATCTTCGCAGAAAGGCTCCCGCCGATCACCCCCCCTAG